>NZ_JBSXPP010000020.1:0-100399 GCF_054073305.1 Mycolicibacterium sp. CBM1
TCACCAAGCACGCCGACGTGATGGCCATCGAGCGGCAGAATGACCTGTTCACCAACGCTCCCCGCCCGTTGCTCATGGAGACGGAGCTCGACGCGAAGCTGCTTGCCGACCGCGAAGCGGGGATCGGTCTGAGCACCCTGATCCACATCGACGATCCGCACCATCGCGACTTACGCAAGATCGGCGCCGACTGGTTCCGCCCGAAAGCCATGCGCGCCTTGAAAACCCGGTGCGACGAGCTGGCGAAGATGTACGTCGACCAGATGGTCGAACGCGGCCCGGAGCTGGACTTCGCCCAGGAGATCGCGGTCAACTACCCGCTGTATGTGATCCTGTCGCTGCTGGGTCTGCCTGAGTCGGACTTCCCCCGCATGCTCAAGCTGACCCAGGAGATGTTCGGCGGCGAGGACAGCGAATTCCAGCGCGGCAACACCACCGAGGACATGCTCGCGGTGTTGCTCGACTTCTTCAACTACTTCGCCGCGTTGACCGCGTCTCGCCGCGAAACACCCACCGAGGACCTGGCTTCGGCGATCGCCAACGCGACCATCGACGGTGCGCCGCTGTCGGATATGGACACCGCCTCCTACTACGTGATCGTGGCCAGCGCCGGACACGACACCACCAGCGCCGGCATCGCCGGCGGACTGCTGGAGCTGCTGCGCAATCCCGGTGAGCTGGCGCGGTTGCAGAACGACATGAGCCTGATGGGCACCGCCGTCGAAGAGATGATCCGCTGCGTGGTGCCCGTCAAGGAGTTCATGCGCACCGCTCAGGCCGACACCGAGGTCCGCGGCGTGCCGATCGCCAAGGGCGAATCGGTACTGCTGTCCTACGTTTCGGCCAACCGCGACGAGGACGTGTTCGACGATCCGATGCGTTTCGACGTGGGCCGTGACCCCAACAAGCACCTGTCATTCGGCTACGGGGTGCACTTCTGCCTCGGTGCAGCGCTCGCGCGCATGGAGATGCACAGCTTCTTCACCGAGCTGGTCCCGCGGATCACGTCGATCGAACTCACCGGCGACCCGCAACTGATGGCCACCACCTTCGTCGGAGGCCTCAAACGCCTGCCGATCCGGTACTCGCTGAAGTGATCTCGGCGGCCGCCGTGCGGTGGACGGCCAGGAAGCCATCCACCGCGGCGCGGGCGCAGTCGCGGTAGTCGAAGTCAGCCAATGTGCTGATCCGCCCTGCCACCAGCGGGCCTATCAACAGCCCTGGCCGAACTCGGCGAGGTGGACCGCGCCCAGGCCATCATGCTGGGCCGCGGATCGCTGCGTCGGTCCGCCATGGCGCACCTCCTTTTGCGCGCTTCTGCGCGCAGGTCCCGGTTCGGGTTGCGTCACCGGCAGTTTCGTTCGTGTCGACTCCACAGGGTACCGATTCGTCTCGGCGGCGTTGCTCATCCGGCGGATGGCCGGCCCCCGGCACTAGACTCACACCCGTGCGGCTGCTGTTCGTCAACCCCAACACCACAGCGACCATGACGGCCGCCATCGCCGCGGCCGCCGCCAGCTGCGCGGACCCGGCAACGGTGGTCGAAGCCGTCAATCCACCGCGGGGGCCCGCCAGCATCGAGAACGACGACGACGAACGTCTTTGTGTACCTGGACTTCTCGCGGAAATCACGACAGCGTCGAATCGGTCTGCCGCACACCGGCCGGACGCCTACGTGATTGCCTGCTTCGGCGATCCCGGTTTGATTGAGGCTCGACGGTTGGTCGGCACCCCCGTGCTCGGGATCGCGCAGGCGGCGATGCACGCCGCCGCTCTGCTCGCCGGCCGGTATTCCGTCGTCACCTCGATGGCGGCCACCATACCGAGGGCGTGGGAGCTTGCCCGCGCCTACACCACCGACGCGTGTGCGGGGGTGTATGCCTGCGACATACCGGTGTTACGGATCGACGACGACGCCAGTTTCGGTCCGATCGCGGCGCTGTGTGAACGGGCACTGGCCACCGACGACAGCGGGGCGGTGGTGCTGGGTTGCGCGGCGATGGCCCGCTTCGCCCAACCGCTGCGGGAGCGGCTGGGTGTCGCGGTGATCGACGGCGTGCAGGCAGCCACCCGGCTGGCCGAGGCGTTGGTGCCCCTGGGCGGAGCTGTTCGCTCAGCGAACGAATTCTGCCGCGCGATGCCCGAGCATGGCGATCGTGGCGTGCGGTCCGCGGCTGGTGATTCGGGGTAGCACCGATCCGTCGACCACCCACAGACCGTCGATTCCCCGCACTCGGCAGCGCAGGTCGACAACGGCGGCGTCGTCGCCGTCGGCACCCATCGGCGCGCTGCCGCAGAGGTGCTGCGAAGTCGACCACAGCGGTTCGCCGAGCTGCGTGCTCCCGCCGAGCATCTCCGTTGCCATCCGGAGCCCGCTTCGCAGGTCGCTGACGTCGTCGGGCTCACTGTCGTAACGATGCTCGATCAGCGGTGGCACCGCCGGGTCCGCCGAGGCCAGTGTCACCCGACCGCGCGCCCGTGGCTGCATGAGTGCCACACCGAGGTGCGGCCAGTCCGGCCGCCCAGTTGTACCGTCCCCGACCATGGCGATGAAACCGCCTGTATAGGGCCTGATCTCGAGCCCCTCGGCCACCAGAACCACCTCCAGAACCGGGCGCGAAGCAGCGACGGCCCACGTGGTGGGCACCACCCACTCCGGATGATCAGAGGTCCGCCGGCCCACCGGAAGGTCGACGAGCGTCCTCACCCCCGCGCCCTGCAGCACCGAGGCGGGGCCGATACCGGAGAGCATCAGCAGATGCGCCGAACCGATGGCACCGGCCGAGAGCACCACACGGTCGGCCGTGATCGTCACCGGTCCAGCCGGCCCGATTGCCTCGACGCCGACCGCTCTGGAGCCACGCGACAGCACCCGCAGCACCCGGGTCCGCGACTGCACGGTGAGGTTGGGCCGGGTCATCGCCGGCTCCAGGAACGCCGCCCCCGGGCCGGTGCGCACCCCGGCGACGATGTTCAACGGTACTGCCCCGACTCCCGGTGGAGCATTCGCACCCGATGGCTCGGCGTTGAGATCGGGCAGCCAGCGCAGCCCCGCTGATCTGGCAGCGTCGATGAATGCCGCTGTGCTGCCGGCGAACTCACCGGTACGGCCGATGACGATCGCGCCACCGTCGGCCCGGTCGGGAAAGTCGAGGTCGGTCTGGATGGCCCGGTAGTGCGCCAGTACGTCCAGCCAAGCCCAGCCCTCGAGGCCCAAGTTGTCGAAGTCGGCGGGCAGCGCACGACAGAAGTAGCCGCCGTTGACCGCACCCGAGCCGCCGACGGTCGCGCCGCGTACGAGGTCGGCGGGTCGGTCGGGGTCCTCGGTCAACCGGGTGCGGAAGCGCGCCACCAAAGGGCTGGCCGCGCCGATCGGCAACTGCAGGCCGTTGCGGGTCAGCGCGGCCACGCCTGGCTCACCCGTCCCGAGACCGGCCTCCACAACAGTGACCCGACAGCTGGAGTCGGCACTGAGGCGTTCGGCGAGCACAGAGCCGGCACTGCCGGCTCCCACGACCAGTACGTCGCTGTGCGGGATGTCGTCGACCACCGGGTCAGGTTTTGATCTGCGGTCTGAGCGGCCGCAGCGTACGTTCCCGGACCACACCGGTCCAGAGGCCAGCACCGTAGGCGAGGTCGTCGAGCCGTTTGAGAAGCAGGTACGCCAGAAGACCGATCGGCTTGCCTTCGGCGTCGGCGTTGCGACTGCGGCTGATCCAGTCCTGCACCCCGTCGAGCACCGCCGCGACCAGCACCGCCTGGCGACACCGTCGTGAGACCAGAGCCGCGACCAGCGCCAGCGGCCAGTAGTGGCGGCACACCGCGGCCGAAAGTTGCAGTGGCGCCGCACCGATCCCACGCAGTGCCAGGATGGCCACGTCGACGAGCCCGGCGTCGGTGTTCTGCATTGCCTTGGCGGTGCGGCGGGTGGTGACTCCGGCGACCACCAACGAGGCCACGTACCCCGACACCGAACCCAGCGCCAGCAACAGCCAGACCACCAGGCTCCACGCCGAGATGACCATCGGCGCTGTCTTGTCGGGGTGCCGGATCGACAGCGGCGCCGCCGAGCTGCCATAGAAGGCCTTGCGGCCCAGCCATTCTCGCATCTGCGTACGGTGTTCGTGGGCGACCAGCGCGATGGGTTCGTAGCGCAGCCGCGACCCGGACTCGATGAGCCGCCAGCACAGGTCGACGTCCTCACCGGCGGGTAGCGTCTCGTCGAAGCCGCCCAATTCGTGCAGTGCCGACCGCCGGCAGATGATGGCGGCGCTGGGCACGTAGGACACCGGACCATAGGGCACCACCGGCGCCTCCCGCTCGCCGAGATCCAGGGACGAGCGCACCGCTTCGTAGCGCGCGACCAGTTGATCGCTGTGGCCCAGCCCGACGATCCGGGGGGCGACCAGCGCCACCGCCGGATCGCAAAAGTGACCGAGCAGCGCTTCCAGCCACCCCCGCCGCGGCACCACATCGGAATCCAGGAACGCCACGAAGTCCGTCGTGCATGCGTTGAGTCCGGTGTTTCGGGCGGCGGCCGGGCCCCTGCTGCGCGGATGCCGAAGCACCTCGATATCGCACCGGGCGCCGGTGAAGTCATCCTGCTGTACCGCAGTCGCCGAGCCGTCGTCGACGACGATCACCCGCATCCCGCGCAGCGACATCACCAGGCGATAGAGCCCAAAGGGGTTGTCCCGGACCGGGATTACGACGGTGACGTCACGATGCGAGGGTCCACCGGCAGGGCGCGGATGCGCGACGGTCGCGTCGAGCAGGGCACGGGCAAGCTGTGCGCTCACCGCGTCCCGGACCTCAAGGCGACCGCCATCGAGCAAAGTCTGGGCCGCCGGCGCGAGCCGCAGCAGTCGGGTCGGTGACCCACCGAGCAACGCCGAGCCGGCGCCCAGAGTGCGGACCCGGCGGTCGACCTGCACGGCGAATCCGTCGGGCAACCGAGGCTGGGTCATGCGAGCATCCCGTCGGCACCGGGCTGCCAGCGGCCCACCCGTCGCGAACAGTCGGCAACCATCTGTTCGAAGATCCGGGCCCCATCCACCGCAGTCGCCGTCGTCGGATCACCCAACACGCCCACCTCACTTACCGCAGCCACCCCGCCGCGACGCATCTGCGGCAAAAGGGTAGCCAGTGGCGCCTGATTCCCGCTACACCAGGCGTCGGTATCGACGGCCGACGGCGAAATATGCAGCAATAACGACGTTTCCGTATGCCCGGCGTGGGCATCCCCGCCATCGGCCAGACACGGGCACCAGGCGGCGTCGCGGCCTTCGACCCGCAACAGGCGCACCGCCGATCGCAGCGCTTCGACGTTGCCGCCGTGGCCGTTGACGAAGACGATCCGCCCGGCCCAGTCGCACGCCGAGCGGCCGTACTCGACCAGCACGGTGGTCAGCACCTCGGTGCCGATGGAGATCGTGCCAGGGAAACCCTGATGCTCACCGGAGGCGCCGTAGGCGATGGCGGGCGCGAGCAGGTACTCATCCCGATCGAATCCGTTGAGGCCCTCGGTGGCAGCGCGGGCCACCGCCGTCGCGATCCGGGTGTCGGTGTCCAGCGGAAGGTGCGGGCCGTGCTGCTCGGTGGATCCGAGCGGGATCAAGATCGTCGGCGCGGTATCGCGGAGTTGTCTCGACGTCGAGTCGCCCAACTCACTCCGGAAAGCCACGCGCCGATGGTAGGCCGAATTCACCTGTCGTGCGCCAATTGTTCGAGGAGTAGACGCAATTCTTTCGCTTCCGGGCGGAACCGGCCCGTCCGCCGGGTTTACCGACGTCCCGTCAGTCACGCCAGCACCACAACCGCACTTACCTCGGGGTCAGAGCGCGCCGTCCCTCGGCACTCCCAGCGCCCGCACGAAGCCGTCCGGAACCAGGATGTCCTCGGCCGTCAGATCGTGCACCGACGCCTTGCCGAGCCCCCGCAGAGCCGAGTCGATGCCGCCGGTGAGGATGTCCAGCACGTTCTCCACACCCGTCTGCCCAGCGGCCGCGAGGCCCCACAGGTAGGCCCGGCCGATCATCACAGCCCGGGCGCCGAGCGCCAGCGCCTTGACTACGTCGCTGCCGCGGCGAACACCGCCATCCAGCAACACCTCGATCTGATCACCCACCGCGGACGCGATCACCGGCAGCGCTCGGATCGACGCCGGCGTCCCGTCGAGGTTGTTGCCGCCGTGATTGGACACCGAGATCGCCGAAACACCGGCATCGACAGCGCGTTTGGCGTCATCAACCCGCATGACACCCTTGAGCATGAACGGTCCGCCCCACAGCTCACGCAGCCAGGCGATGTCGTCCCAGGTCGGCGGGGGCGTACCCATCCACTGGCCGTAGGCGTCGAAGAACGCCGGGCCGGCTTCGCCCTTGCCAGCCTGATTCGGCACCGACAGCGTCGGCGGCCGCATAGTCTTGGCCCACTCGTAGAACCAGCGCGGCTTGGTCAGGACCTCGGGGCTCATCTTGAGCATGGTCTTGAGGTCCATCTTCTCCGGAATTTTCGGGCTCCCCCAGTCCCGCCCGTGGCTGAAGCTCCAGTCCGTCGTGACGATGAGCCCGACGGCACCGGCAGCGCGGGCCCGCTCGGCGCGCGCGGCGATGGCGTCCCGGTCACCCAACCAGTAGATCTGGAAGAACGTCTTGGGGTTTGCCGCGACCACCTCTTCGACGGGCTTGCTGGCAAACGACGACAGCCCCATCGCGGTGCCGCGGGCCGCCGCGGCTCGAGCCACGGCCACCTCCCCGTCGGGGTGCACCGCTTGCACCCCGGTCGGCGAGATGACGACCGGCAGCGAAATGTCCTGCCCCATCACCGTGGTTGCCATATCCCGCTTTTCAAGGGCGCCGATGACGTGGGGCGCGAAGCCGAGCTCGTTGAAGGCCTCGTTGTTGCCGTTGACGGTGAGGCCCTTCTCGCTACCACCGACGAGGGCACCGTAGGCGGACTTGGGAAGGCGCTTCTTGGCGCGCTGCTGCGCGATGGCGACGGTTTCGAACCAGGTGTCGCGTGTCATGAACTAGACCGGACTTTCGTTGCAGGGTTTGGCTGGGGGCCGGGTGGACAGGGTCAGCATGATCGGCTTACCGCGAGAATGGTCGGCGCTGGGGCGCGGCTTGTCCCGCTCCGTGGCCAGGGCCGGTGCGCCGTAGCCTTCGACGCACTCCGGGTCGGGGCCATCCAGGGGCAGACCGGTGAAGAACTTGGCGGCCATGCAACCACCCCGGCAGGCGTCGTAGTGTCCGCAGCTGCCGCACGCACCGGCCGACTGCGGCTCGCGCAGCTCGCGGAACAATGGCGCGTTCTTCCAGACGTTATCAAAGCCGTTATCCGACACAATATTTCCGGCCAGGAACCGGTCGTGAATCGCGAACGGGCAGGCGTAGACATCGCCGACGGGGTCGATCAGACACACCACGCGGCCCGCCCCGCACATGTTCAGCCCGGCCAGCGCGCCGGGCGCGCCCAGCCCGGCGAGGTGGAAGAACGAGTCACCGGTGAGCACCCGTTCCCCCTTCGCCACCAACCACTCGTAGAGGGTCACCTGCTGTTCGGGGGTGGGATGCAGTTCGTCCCAGACGTCGGCGCCGCGGCCCGAGGGACGTAGCCGGGTGATGCGCAGGGTGGCGCCGTACCGGTCGGCCAGCGCCTTGAACTCGTCGAGCTGGTCGACGTTGTGGCGGGTGACGACCACCGAGATCTTCGCGTCGGTGAACCCGGCAGCGGCCAGGTTCTCCAGCGCGCGGGTCGCCATCACGAACGAGCCTTCGCCACGCACCGCGTCGTTGACCTCGGCGGTGGCACCGTCGAGCGAGATCTGCACGTCGACGTAGTCGCTGGCCGCCAGCCGGGCCGCCACCTCCGGGGTGATCCGCACGCCATTGGTGGAGAACTTCACGCCGACGTGGTGGGCGGTCGCATAGTCGACCAGTTCCCAGAAGTCCGGTCGCACAGTGGGTTCGCCGCCGCCGATGTTCACATAGAACACCTGCATGCGCTCGAGCTCGTCGATGATGCCCATGCACTGCGCCGTGGAGAGCTCGCGGGGATCACGCTTGCCCGACGAGGACAGGCAGTGCACGCAGGCCAGATTGCAGGCGTAGGTCAGTTCCCAGGTCAGGCAGATCGGGGCGTCGAGGCCACTCTCGAACTGCTCGATCAACCGGGGTACCGGTGCCACCGAAGTCATTGGGATTCCTTGCAGATCAGCATGTTCGAGGTCACCAGCACGGCCAGTGCGTGCAGGTAGGGCGCCTCGTCGGATTCGTCGACGCCTGCGGCGCGCAGGGCCGAGCGCGCGTCGGGGTGTTCGGGCAGCGAATTCACCACCGCCAGGATCGTGCGGTTCTTCAGAAACGACAGCTTGCGGGTTCCGAAGTGGTAGAGCAGCGCGCCGAAGGGTTCCGGACGCACCGCCACCTGCGGGTGCAGACGCCAGCTGAGGGCCGGGTCGAAAGCCGACCCGGCCACAGCCGGATCGCCCACTGCGTGGGCGGGCACGGTCAGTAGACCCCGCACATCCCGTCGATGGAGACCTCTTCGACCAAGGTCTCGGTCACCATTTCGGTCTCGTTCTCGGTTGCCTGGCTCGGCTCCATGAAATGCACCCTTTCGTCACCTGGGTTCTCGACAATTGTGATCGAGATCGCAAGAATATGGCATCGGGTGCCGAAACGGAAGAGGGATTGATGGCGAATGCTCCGGCCGGTGTTCCGACGGCACGGGTGGGCCGGCGCCGGTCCACCACCCAGGACCACATCGCTGACGTCGCGCTCGACTTGTTCGGCACCTATGGCTTCGGATCGGTCAGCGTCGACGACGTCGCGCAGGCCTCCGGGATCGCCCGACGCACGCTGTTCCGCTACTACTCCTCGAAGAACGCGATCCCGTGGGGAGATTTCGACTCCCATCTGCAGCACTTCCACCGGTTGCTCGAGGGTGCGGCGCCCGGCACTGCGGTCAGCACGGCATTGCGGGCAGCATTGTTGGCGTTCAACACCTTTGACGAATCCGAGACCGAGCGGCATCGGCAACGGATGCGGGTGATCCTGCAGACGCCCGAGCTGCAGGCCTACTCGATGACCATGTACGCCGGCTGGCGCGGGGTGGTGGCGGAGTTCGTCGCGGCGCGAACCGGCGCAACACCCACCGACCTGATCCCCCAGTCGGTGGCCTGGCTGATGCTCGGCGTCGCGTTGTCAGCCTACGAGTACTGGCTGGCGCACGAGTCGGTGTCGCTGCCGCAGGCGCTCGGTGACGCCTTCGACGCCGTGGCGCACGGACTCGACGGCCTGGACGCCCGCTAAGCCGGTCACGCCGACACCGGCGATCCCCCGGTCGCTGGGATCGCTCAGGACTCGGGGAGCACCTCGGCGATGGGTGCACCGTTGGCGATCTTGGCCCGGCTCTTCATGACCTTGCCCGGCATGCCGCCCCCGACCACGCCGGCGACGATGCCGTCGCGCTCGTAGAAGGCCAGGAACTTGCGGCCGTCATCCTCGACGATGTGCACGATATCGGTGGCCTCCGGCTCACCGAGGCACTGGATCTTGACGTCGTACTGATCGCTCCAGAAGTAGGGCACGACAATCACCGACGGCGGCTCCTGCCCCAGCATGGTCGGCACAATCACCCGGGCCTGCTCGGCGACATTGCTCCAATGCTCCACCCGCGCTTGGTGACCCGTCGCGTCGCGCCAGGAGGCCGCATCCCCGAGCGCCCACACGTGGGCGACGCTGGTGCGGCCGGCCTCGTCGCAGACCACCCCGTTGTCGACGGCCACCCCGCTGCCTGCCAGCCAATCGGTGGCCGGCCGCGAACCGATGCCGACCACCACCAGATCGGCAACCAGCTCGCTGCCGTCGGAAAGCACCACAGCGCTCACCTTGCCGTCGGCGCCGCGGACTTCGGCAACGCCGACCCCGGTGCGCACGTCGACGCCTTCGGCTCGGTGCAGCCGGGCGACCAGGCTGCCGACCTGCTCCCCCAGGACCGCGGCCAACGGGGCGGGCTGCGGCTCCACCAGCACGACGTCGACCCCGAGCTTGCGCAGGCTGGCGGCCACCTCGCAACCGATGAAGCCGGCACCGATGATCACCGCATGCCGTGCCGAGGCCGCGTGCGCACGCAACGCCAGCGCCTCGTCGAGGTTGCGCAGCACCCGGATGCCCTCGAGGTCGGGGAAGGACGGAATCCGCTTGGGCACCAGACCGGTCGCGATGACCAGCTCGTCATAACCCAGCACCGAGCCGTCGGCGAGAGTGACCGTCTGCGCCGCGGTGTCCAGCGACGTCGCGGCACTGCCGAGGCGCAGCGTGATGTCGTTGTCGGCGTAGAACTCGGCCGGCTTCAGCGTGACGTCGTCGAGGTCGGCGTGCAACACGTCCTTGGACAGCGGCGGCCGGTCGTAGGGCAGATGCGCCTCGTCACTGACGATGGTGACGCGTCCGGCGTACTCCGACTTCCGCAGCTGCTCGGCAGTGCGGGTGGCGGCCAGGCCACCGCCGACGATGAGAATCCCGTTATCGCTCGTACTCACGAGGTGTTCTTACACGATGGCCGGCCCGACGTGGCGTCCAGCCCACCCTGAGAGCACCGCACGGAGTTAGGACGGTGAGCGGTCGATCAGGTTCGACAGCACCACGATGCTCTCGCTGCGCTCGATGTCTGCGCTGGCCCTAATCCGCTCCAGGGCTGCCTCGAGGTGTCGCATGTCGCGCGCGAGCACGTGCAGAATCGCGTCCGAGGTGCCGGTGACGGTGGCGGCGCTGATCACCTCGGGGATGTCGATCCAGGCCTGCCGCAACTGATCCGGCGCGATGGTCCCATGGCAGTAGACCTGGACGTAGGCCTCGGTATTCCAGCCGAGTGCACTGCGGTCGATCACGGTGGTGAAGCCGCGGATGACACCGCTGTCGAGCATGCGATCGACCCGCCGCTTGACCGCGGGCGCCGACAGATTCACCTTCGCCCCGATCTCGGCGAACGTGGCGCGGGCGTGCTCGGCGAGCTCGGCGAGGATGCGTTCATCGGTGTGGTCCAACCGGTCCACTGGCCGCCCCCTTCAGATCGACGCAACAGATCGACACGCTGCCGACTCTGACGCAAGAATTCGAGTATAGACACGCAATAAGTGGCGATTGCTTGCGTCCGGGGGTGCCCATATCGTTGATTCATGACGTTATCGCCCGATATCGCCGCCCAGTCCAGCAGCACTCCACGCCGACAACGGCTCCGCCACTACGCCATGACAGCGCCGACGTTCTTCACCGTCGAGTATGCGATCAACCCGTGGATGGACACCGCGACGCCGGTCGACACCGATCTGGCCCTCGCGCAGTGGGAGAACCTGCGCGACACCTATCGGCGCCTCGGCCACACGGTGGATCTCGTCGATCCGGTTCCCGGCCTGCCCGACATGGTCTACACCGCCAACGCCGGATTGATCATCAACGGCACCGCGATCGTCGCGCGGTTCAAGCATGCCGAGCGCCACGGCGAGTCCGCCGCCTACGCCACCTGGATGGACCAGCACGGCCACCGGCCGATCGCCACCCGTCACGTCAACGAGGGCCAGGGCGATCTGCTCGTCGTGGGCGCGATGATCCTCGCGGGCACCGGCTTTCGCACCCACCCGCACGCCCACGACGAGGTCGCCGCGATCACCGGGCTGCCAGTGGTGTCATTGGAACTCGTCGACCCCCGCTTCTACCATCTCGACACAGCGCTCACCGTGCTCGACGACACCACGATCGCCTACTACCCGCCGGCCTTCACCGATTCCGCGCGCGCCCGGCTGACCGAGTTGTTCCCCGACGCCATCGAAGTGGCAAGCACAGACGCCTACGTCCTGGGTCTCAACGCGGTCTCCGACGGTAAGCACGTGGTGCATCCCGCCGCGGCCCACGGCTTCGCCGAGCAGCTGCACCGCTGCGGTTTCGACCCGATCGGCGTCGACCTGTCCGAGTTGCTCAAGGGCGGCGGCTCGGTGAAATGTTGTACGCTGGAGGTCTTTTCATGACGCTCGCGCATAGCACCACCGGGGCTACCGCAAGCGCCATCGCACTTGACGACACCTACCTGGCCCACAATTACTCGCCGCTTCCGATCGTCGCCGCCAGCGCCCGCGGGGCGTGGATCACCGATGTCGAGGGCCGCCGCTACCTGGACTGCCTGGCCGCCTACTCGGCGGTCAACTTCGGCCACCACAACGACGAGATCATCGCCACCGCCCACCGCCAGCTCGATTCGCTGACCCTGGTCAGCCGGGCGTTCCACTCCGATCGGCTCGGCCCGTTCGCCGCCGCGCTGGCCACGCTGTGCGGCAAGGACATGGTCTTGCCCATGAACAGCGGCGCCGAGGCGGTCGAGAGCGGGATCAAAGTCGCCCGCAAATGGGGCGCCGACGTCAAGGGCGTCAGCGACGGGATGGCCAACATCATCGTGGCTGACAACAACTTCCACGGCCGCACGATCAGCATCGTCAGCTTCTCCTCCGACCCCTCCGCACGCGGCGGGTTCGGTCCCTTCACACCGGGATTCCGCTCGGTGCCCTTCGGCGACGCCGACGCCGTTGCCGCCGCGATCGACGAGCACACCGTCGCGGTGCTCGTCGAGCCGATCCAGGGCGAAGCCGGGATCATCGTTCCGCCCGACGACTATCTACCCCGGGTCCGCGCGCTGTGCACCGACCACAACGTTCTGCTGATCGCCGACGAGATCCAGTCCGGCCTGGCCCGCACCGGACACACTTTCGCCTGCGACCACTGGGGGGTGGTGCCCGACATCTACCTGCTGGGCAAGGCCCTCGGCGGCGGCGTGGTGCCGTTGTCGGCGGTGGTCGCCGACCGGGATGTCCTGGGCGTGCTCAACCCGGGCGAACACGGGTCGACGTTCGGTGGCAACCCGCTCGCCGCCGCCATCGGCACGACGGTTGTCGAGATTCTTCGCCGCGGCGAATTCCAGTCCCGCTCAGCTGAACTCGGCCTGCACCTGCATGCCCGGCTGCGCTCGCTGATCGGCCAGGGTGTGCTGGCGGTGCGCGGGATGGGACTGTGGGCCGGCGTCGACATCGACGCGCGCCTTGGCACCGGCAAGGAGCTGAGCAAGGCGCTGGCGCGGCACGGCGTCCTGGTCAAGGACACCCATGGTTCGACGTTGCGGTTCGCCCCGCCGCTGGTGATCACCGTCGAGGAGATCGACTGGGCTGTTGACCAGTTCGCGAGCGTGCTGACCCGGTGAGGCCCATAATCGGCTAAATCTCGCCCGACCCGGGAGGCGCACATGACAGCCCCGCCAATCAATCTGACCGAGCAGATGCTGCGTCGGCGGCCCACCCTCGGCGCCCCGGTGGCACATGGCGCCTCCGATCATCTCAAGCGCACCATCGGCACGTTCCAGCTGACGATGTTCGGCGTCGGGGCCACGGTGGGCACCGGCATCTTCTTCGTGCTCTCCGAGGCCGTCCCGGAGGCCGGACCCGGCGTCATCCTCTCGTTCGTGATCGCCGGCATCGCGGCGGGCCTGGCGGCGATCTGTTACGCCGAACTGGCTTCGGCGGTACCGGTGTCGGGCTCGACGTACTCCTACGCCTACACCACCCTGGGCGAGGTGGTCGCCATGGGCGTGGCGGCCTGCCTGTTGCTCGAGTACGGCGTGTCGACGGCCGCGGTGGCCGTCGGCTGGAGCCAGTACGTCAACAAGTTGCTCGACAACTTCTTCGGGCACCATCTGCCCCAAGCTATTTCGGCCGCGCCCTGGGACAGCAGCCCCGGGATGGTGAACCTACCCGCCGTGGTCCTGGTGGTGCTGTGCGCCCTACTGCTTATTCGGGGCGCCAGCGAGTCGGCGACCGTCAACACCGTCATGGTGCTGATCAAGCTCGGTGTTCTGGTGATGTTCGCCGTGATCGCGTCCACCGCCTTCGACCTGGATCGCTTCGCCGACTTCGCCCCGCTGGGCGCCGCCGGAATCGGCTCGGCCGCCGGCACGATCTTCTTCTCCTACATCGGTCTGGACGCCGTCTCCACCGCCGGCGACGAAGTGAAGGACCCCCAAAAGACCATGCCGCGGGCCATTCTCGCCGCACTGCTCACCGTCACGGCGGTCTACATCCTGGTCACCGTGGCCGCCCTCGGCGCGCAGAACTGGACCGATTTCGAAGGCCAGGAGGCCGGCCTGGCCACCATCCTGGATTACGTCACCGGCGCTCACTACTGGGGCACCGTGCTGGCCGCGGGTGCGGTCATCTCGATCTTCTCGGTGACGCTGGTGACGCTCTACGGCCAGACCCGGATCCTGTTCGCCATGGGCCGCGACGGACTGCTGCCCCCGATGTTCGCCAAAGTCAGCCCCCGCAGCATGACTCCGGTGAACAACACCGTCATCGTCGCGGTCGTGGTCGGCATCCTGGCCGGGATCGTCCCGCTGAACTACCTGGCCGACATGGTGTCGATCGGCACCCTGGTCGCCTTCATCGTAGTCTCGGTGGGCGTGGTGCTCCTGCGTGTGCGTGAACCCGATCTGCCCCGCGGGTTCCGCGTGCCCGGCTATCCCGTCACGCCCGTGCTCTCGGTGCTGGCCTGTGGCTACATCCTGTTCAGTCTGCACTGGTACACCTGGATTGCCTTTTCCGGCTGGGTCGCCGTCGTGCTGGTGTTCTACTTCGTCTGGGGCCGCCACCACAGTGCGCTCAACGGCGGCGGCAGCGTGATCGCCGGTGCCGCACCGGGAATCGAGGACGTCGAGGTGGTCACTCCGCCACGGGACGCGTCATGACCGTGGTCGTCGGCTACCTGGCCGGTAAGAGCGGGACGGCTCCGCTGCACCTGGCCGTCGGCGCCGCACGCACGCTGGGCACCTCACTAACGGTGGCGACCGTGGTCCCCAAGCCGTGGACCACCCCGTCCCCGGCGCGCATCGACGCCGAGTACGCCGCCTGGGCCGACCAGCTGGCCGCCGATTCCGCCAAAGAGGCGCAGCGCTACCTGACCGGCCTGTCCGACGGCCTCACGATCGCCTATCACAGCCACGCCCACCGCTCGGTCTCCGGCGGACTCGTCGAGGTGGTCGGAGAACTCGAGACCAAGCTCCTGGTGCTGGGCTCCTCCGCCAATGGCCAGCTCGGACAGGTGGTGGTCGGATCCACCGCCGACCGATTGCTGCACTCATCGCCGGTTCCGGTCGCGGTCGCCCCACGCGGCTACCGCGGCTCGCGAGGCGGCCGGCTCACCCGGATCACCTGCGCCTACCCCGGCACACCCGAGGCACTGCCCGTGGTCAGCCGGGTCTCGGAGTTCGCGACTCAGTTCGGGCTGCCGCTGCGGGTAATCACCTTCGCGGTGCGCGGGCGCACCATGTACCCGCCGGAAGTCGGCCTGCATGCCGAGGATTCGATTCTGGCCGCGTGGGAGACCCAAGCCAGGCAGATGCTCGCCCAACTGCGCCGCGACGGCGTGGTCGACGACGACGCCGTGCTTCAGGTGGTCAGCGGCAACGGCTGGGATCAGGCGCTCGACGCCGCCGAGTGGCAGGACGGCGAAGTTCTGGCGCTGGGCACCTCACCTCGGGGCGATGTCGCCCGGGTCTTCCTCGGGTCGCGAGGGTCGAAGATCATGCGGCACAGCCCCGTTCCGGTACTGGTGCTGCCGGGGTAGGTCCGCTCAGTACTTCATGACTCCGCGGTCGACGCTGATCTGGGAGCCGGACAGTGTCGACGAATTGTCGCCCGCCAGCCAGACCACCACATCGGCCACCTCGTCCACGCTCATGAAGTCCGATCGCTTGCCCGTCGCGCTCTGCCCCACCGGCAGGTAGGGCATCGGCGCGAATCCGTTCAGATAACTGGGATGCGCGGCGAAAACACCGATCATCGCGTCGTTTTCGGTCATTGGCGTGGCGACCGAGTACGGATGGATGGAGTTCACCCGGATGCCGTACTCACCGGCTTCCAGGGCCAGGGAATTGGTCAACGCGGTCAAGCCGTGCTTGGAGGCCGCGTAGTGGCTGTTGCCCGGGGTCGCCTTCACCCCGGCCGACGAACTCACCACGATGATCGAACCGCCGTTACCCGCCTCGATCATCGCAGGGACGACGGCGCGAAGTGTGCGCCAGGTGCCGGTGAGGTTGACGTCGATCACGGTGTTCCACTGCTCGTCGGTCAGCTCCCAGAGCCGTCCCCAGGACAGCACACCGGCATTGGCGACGAGGACATCGAGCCGGCCGAACTGCTCCACACCGTCGGCGACCAACTGGCGCAACGCCGCGTCGTCGCGGACGTCGACCTCGCGCGCCAGCGCCTTGCGGCCCTGCTCCTCGACCAGTCGCACGGTCTCGCGCAGTTCGTCGGGGGTGGCGCCGGGATAGGGCACGGTGTCACTGACGGGGGCGCAGATGTCGCAGACGATAACGTCCGCGCCCTCCTGGGCCAGCCGCACCGCGTGTGCCCGGCCCTGGCCGCGCGCGGCGCCGGTGACGAATGCCACTCGTCCATCAAGCGTGCCCGACGATGTTGCCATCCAAGGTCCTTTCGATCAGTCCAGACCAAGGTATCAGCCGCACTGGAACGTGTTCTAGATGTCGCCGAATGAGCATTCGGCCCCGCATCGGCGAGATGACCGACCACACGAGCGAACCGTCCGCTGAACCCGTTGGCGCACGGCGGTTTCGACCACCTGCCCGATCAGAGCTCGGAGAGGATCTGCTGGCGTTTGGCGGTGTATTCGGCCTCGGTGATCGTGCCGGTCGCGCGCAGCGTCGCCAACTCCTGGAGACGCTGCGCGGTCGTCATGTCCGGTATCGGCGGCAGGTAGGGCTGCGGCATCGGCGGCGAAGCGGGCGGGGCCGGCGGGGGCGGCGGCGTCCCGGCTGAAGCGGACGCGGTAGCCGCGGCACGGCGCACGACGTCCATCACTTGTTGTCGGACCACCGGATTGGACCGAATGTCGATAGTGCCGTTCATCGGCACACCGTTGGCACGCAGAATCTGCATGATCTGCATCAGCGGCCCGGCCTGACCGCGCAGATCGTAGGTCTTGTTGTCCTCGGCCAGGGTGAACTGCGCGGGCACCACACCCGCGATCAAAGCGCTCGCGTCCCAGTCGATTTCGTATTTCTGGGTGCCGGGTTCGACAAGTGCCACCAGTTTGTGGGCGTTGAGGATCTGCATCCGCACCGGGCTGGAAGCCACGGTCACGGTGGCTTCGAAGCTCGGCTGTCCCGGCACGTCGAAGCGCAGATTCACCTTGATCATCTGCTGGTCGTTGACGAACCAGGAAGTGTCGGAGATCCCGGAGATTTCCGCCAGCACCAATACCCCGCGCTGGGCCAAGTCCTGATGACGGGCCGCGGATTTGGCACCGGCGTTCGTCAGCCAGAGTGCGGCCAGCACATCGGTCGCGGTGATGAGCAGGCCCACCCAGAACATCCAGTTGAGGTAGGGCCGGGCCATCGGCCCCAGGGCGAAGTACACGATCAGGAAGATCGGGCCGACGAGACCGCCGAACAGCAGAACGGTCAGCTGTGCCTTGAGATAACGACCCAACATGGCCATGTCCCTTCTCGACAGGCAGTTGCCGGACACAGATTAGCGCCAACTGACGGGCGGCATCAGGGGTCGGGCGTCGATTCCAGCAATCGATCGAGGCTCGGCATCTGCGGGGTCAGGTGGGTGAGCAGGCCACCCAATGGGTCGTCGGCGGGCGGCTGGCCAGCGACTGCCGTCGGCATCGGAGCGGTTGAGGTGGTCGGCCTCGGCATCCGACTGGCCGGCGACTCCCGGCGCCCGTCGACACTGGCCGCGCTGACCATCACGACCGACACCACCAAGGCCACGAGCACGACGATCAGCGCCGCACCGCCGATCAGAACCGACGGCGGGTACGCCCGTGGCTGGTAGCCCTCGATATCGCTGGTGTTCACTCCCCCCACCCGCTTGAGATGCCGCAGCGTAGCACCCGGGCGGGCGCTCGTAGACCGGGTCCGCAGAATACGAAAGCGGCGCCCACCCGAAGGTGAGCGCCGCTTCGCGCGACTGAACCTAGATGCTCAGACCATTACCTACTTGATGATCTTGGTGACCCG
Source organism: Mycolicibacterium sp. CBM1 (assembly GCF_054073305.1). Taxonomy (NCBI): domain Bacteria; kingdom Bacillati; phylum Actinomycetota; class Actinomycetes; order Mycobacteriales; family Mycobacteriaceae; genus Mycobacterium; species Mycolicibacterium sp. CBM1. The sequence continues at coordinate 18,091 of NZ_JBSXPP010000020.1, forward strand.
GCCGGCGCCGACGGTGCGGCCACCTTCACGGATCGCGAACCGCAGGCCCTCGTCCATGGCCACGGGCTGGATCAGCTTGACGGAGATGTCGGTGTTGTCACCGGGCATCACCATCTCGGTGCCCTCGGGGAGGGTCACGACGCCGGTCACGTCCGTGGTACGGAAGTAGAACTGCGGGCGGTAGTTGTTGAAGAACGGCGTGTGGCGGCCGCCCTCGTCCTTGCTCAGGATGTAGACGCTGCCCTCGAACTCGGTGTGCGGGGTGGTGGTGCCGGGCTTGACGACGACCTGGCCGCGCTCGACGTCCTCACGCTTGACGCCACGGACCAGCAGACCGACGTTGTCACCGGCCTGGCCCTGGTCGAGCAGCTTACGGAACATTTCCACACCGGTGACCGTGGTCTTGGTGGTGGTGGGGCGGATGCCGACGATCTCGACCTCTTCGTTGACGTTGATCACGCCACGCTCGACGCGACCGGTGACGACGGTGCCACGGCCGGTGATCGTGAAGACGTCCTCGACGGGCATCAGGAACGGCTTGTCGGTCTCGCGGACCGGGTCCGGGATCGACTCGTCGACGGCGTCCATGAGGTCCTCGACGGACTTGACCCACTGCGGGTCGCCCTCGAGAGCCTTCAGCGCGGACACCTTGATGACCGGTGCTTCCTCGTCGAAGTCCTGGGCGGCCAGCAGTTCGCGGACCTCCATCTCGACGAGCTCGAGGAGCTCTTCGTCGTCGACCATGTCGGCCTTGTTCAGCGCCACCAGGATGTAGGGGACGCCGACCTGGCGGGCCAGCAGCACGTGCTCGCGGGTCTGCGGCATCGGACCGTCGGTGGCGGCGACCACCAGGATTGCGCCGTCCATCTGGGCGGCACCGGTGATCATGTTCTTGATGTAGTCAGCGTGGCCGGGAGCGTCGACGTGGGCGTAGTGACGCTTCTCGGTCTGGTACTCCACGTGGGAGATGTTGATGGTGATACCGCGCTGACGCTCCTCGGGCGCATTGTCGATCTGGTCGAATGCGCGCGACTCGTTCAACGTCGGGTACTTATCGTGCAGAACCTTCGTGATTGCTGCAGTCAGCGTGGTCTTGCCGTGGTCAACGTGACCGATGGTCCCGATGTTGACGTGCGGCTTCGTCCGCTCGAACTTCGCCTTCGCCACTTCTGTGTCCTCCTGGACTTGTTGGTGCTTGCTAAAGCAGTTTTGATGTTTTCAGTTGTGTGGTCCGCCAAGCCGACCGGGTTTACTGCCCGGTTGCCTTCGCGATGATCTCCTTCGACACGTTCGCCGGAACTTCGGCGTACGAGTCGAACACCATGGAGTAGTTTGCCCGGCCCTGTGTCTTCGACCGCAGGTCGCCGACATAGCCGAACATCTCCGACAGCGGAACCTGGGCCTTCACGACACGAGCACCGCTGCGCTCCTCCATGGCCTGAATCTGACCACGGCGGGAGTTCAGGTCGCCGATCACGTCACCCATGTAGTCCTCGGGTGTGGTGACCTCGACGGCCATGATCGGTTCGAGGATGACCGGCTGTGCTTGCGCGGCAGCCTTCTTCATCACCTGGGAACCGGCCACCTTGAACGCCATTTCCGACGAGTCGACGTCGTGGTAGGCGCCGTCGAGCAGGGTGACCTTGACGTTCACCAGCGGGTAGCCGGCCAGGACGCCGTACTGCATCGCGTCCTGCGCACCAGCATCCACCGACGGGATGTACTCGCGCGGGATGCGGCCACCGGTGACCTTGTTCTCGAACTCGTAGGTCGCACCGTCTTCGCCGGTGAACGGCTCCAGATCGATGATGACCTTGGCGAACTGACCCGAGCCACCGGTCTGCTTCTTGTGGGTGTACTCGACGTTCTTGGCGGCGCGACGGATCGTCTCGCGGTAGGCCACCTGCGGCTTACCGACGTTGGCCTCGACCTTGAACTCACGACGCATGCGGTCCACCAGGATGTCCAGGTGGAGCTCGCCCATACCGCCGATGACGGTCTGGCCGGTGTCCTGATCAAGGTGCACCTTGAAGGTCGGGTCTTCCTCGGCCAGCTTCTGGATGGCCGTGCCCAGCTTCTCCTGGTCACTCTTGGTCTTGGGCTCGATGGCGACCTCGATAACCGGGTCGGGGAACGTCATCGACTCCAGCACGATCTGCTTGTTCGGGTCGCACAAGGTGTCACCGGTGGTGGTGTCCTTGAGGCCGATGACCGCGTAGATGTGGCCGGCGGACGCCGAGTCGACCGGGTTCTCCTTGTTGGAGTGCATCTGGAACAGCTTGCCCAGCCGCTCCTTCTTGCCCTTGGTCGAGTTGATGACCTGCGCGCCGGAATCGACCTTGCCCGAGTACACCCGGACGTAGGTCAGCTTGCCGAAGAACGGGTGCGTGGCGACCTTGAACGCCAAGCCCGAGAACGGCTCGTCTGCCGACGGCTTACGAGAGATAACCTCGTCTTCCTTACCCGGGACATGGCCCTCGGCGGGCGGAACGTCCAGCGGGTTGGGCAGGTAGTCGATGACGGCGTCGAGCATGGGCTGAACGCCCTTGTTCTTGAACGCCGAACCGCACAGCACCGGGTAGGCCGCGCTGGTGATCGTCAGCTTGCGAAGGCCGCCCTTGATCTCCTCGACGGTGAGTTCCTCGCCGCCCAGGTACTTCTCCAGCAGCGCCTCGTCGGTCTCGGCAACAGCCTCGATCATCGCGGTGCGGTACTCCTCGGCCTTTTCCTGAAGGTCCGCGGGGATCTCGACGACGTCGTACTTCTCGCCGAGCTTGGTCTCGCCGGTCCACACCTTGGCGTTCATCTCGACCAGGTCGACGACGCCCTCGAAGTCGGCTTCGGAGCCGATCGGCAGCTGGATCGGGATGACGTTGGCGCCCAACCGGTCCTTCATGGTCTGGACAGAGAAGTAGAAGTCCGCGCCCAGCTTGTCCATCTTGTTGACGAAGCAGATACGGGGGACGTCGTACTTGTCGGCCTGGCGCCATACCTGCTCGGACTGCGGCTCGACACCTTCCTTGCCGTCGAAGACGGCCACGGCGCCGTCGAGCACGCGCAGCGAGCGCTCCACCTCGACGGTGAAGTCGACGTGGCCAGGCGTGTCGATGATGTTGATCTGGTTGTTGTTCCAGAAGCAGGTGGTCGCAGCCGAGGTGATGGTGATACCCCGCTCCTGCTCCTGCTCCATCCAGTCCATCGTGGCGGCGCCGTCGTGCACCTCACCGATCTTGTAGCTCATACCGGTGTAGAAGAGGATGCGCTCAGTCGTCGTCGTCTTGCCGGCGTCGATGTGCGCCATGATGCCGATGTTGCGGACCTTCGTCAGGTCGGTCAACACGTCCTGTGCCACGGCTAAATTCCCACTCTTTCGCTTGAGTTAATGCTGTTGGTGTTGAACCCGCGCAGCACTGCGCGGGTCGGTGTCACCAGCGGTAGTGCGCGAAGGCCCGGTTCGCTTCGGCCATCTTGTGGGTGTCCTCACGCCGCTTGACGGCGGCACCCAGACCATTGCTGGCATCGAGGATCTCGTTGGCCAGGCGCTCGATCATGGTCTTCTCGCGGCGCGCCTTGGAAAAGCTGACCAGCCAGCGCAGGGCCAGCGTGGTCGAGCGATCGGGGCGCACCTCGACGGGCACCTGGTAGGTGGCACCACCGACGCGGCGGCTGCGGACCTCCAGGGCCGGCTTGACGTTGTCCAGCGCCCGCTTGAGGGTGATGACCGGATCGGTGCCGGTCTTGTCGCGGGCCTGTTCGAGTGCACCATAGACAATGCGTTCGGCCAGGGATTTCTTCCCGTCGAGCAGCACCTTGTTGACCAACTGGGTGACCAGCTGGGACCCGTAGACCGGGTCGTTGACGAGAGGACGCTTGGGAGCGGGGCCCTTGCGCGGCATCAGCTCTTCTCCTTCTTCGCGCCGTAGCGGCTACGGGCCTGCTTGCGGTTCTTGACGCCCTGGGTGTCCAGCGAACCGCGGATGATCTTGTACCGAACGCCGGGCAGGTCCTTCACACGACCACCACGCACCAGCACCATCGAGTGCTCCTGCAGGTTGTGGCCCTCACCCGGGATGTACGCGGTGACCTCGACCTGGCTGGTCAGCTTGACGCGCGCGACCTTGCGAAGCGCCGAGTTCGGCTTCTTCGGCGTCGTCGTGTACACGCGGGTGCACACGCCGCGGCGCTGCGGGCTGCCCTTGAGGGCCGCGGTCTTCACCTTGGCGACTTTGTCGCGGCGACCCTTGCGGACCAGCTGCTGAATGGTTGGCATGTACCGGCTTTCTGTCTCTCGTTCGTCTTTGCGCGATCTTCAAGTCTCTGTACTGCTGTTTCGGCCCTTCCGCGTCCCCCGCGGCCGGGCGTGTCGCACGCACTGTGCATCGGCTGAATCCGATGCATACTGGACATGCGAATTGGCCCGGCGTGCGCGCATGCGTCCCCGCTTGCGCCCCTAGTGGCCAGGCACGAGCCCCCACGATACCAGGCACGGCACGCGCCCTCCAAACTCAGAGGCCGATGCCTTCCCGCAGGTCAACGCGCGAATGCCGGCAGCGGTTGCGAAACTCGCCGATCAGCCGCGGCCACCGTTGCGGTGCGCCATACCCGTCGCCAGGCGCAGCACCATGTCGGAGAACACCGCGTCGGTGTCCACCTCATCCATGACGCCGGTCATCTCCAGCAGCACGAACCCGTGCAGCGCCGCCCAGAACTCCAGCGCGGCGTAGAACGCGGCGTCGCCGTCCAGGCCGTAGGAGGCCAGCACCTCGATGACCGGGGCGGCGGCGGCGTGCGAAGCGGCCGTGTACTCCGGATCGTCCCCGCCCAGCGGCATCCTGGTGAACGCCGAGTAGCGGCCCGGATGGTGATGGGCATAGCTGCGGTAGGCGCTGGCCATCGCCATCACGGCGTCGTCACGGGTGCGGCCCTGGCCGACCGTCGAGAGCATCTGCAGGATGTCGCCGACGACCCGCATCCGCACGGTGCGGCGCAGGTCTTCCAGGCTGTGCACGTGGTTGTAGAGCGAGGGCCCCTTGGTGCCGAGCTGGATGGCCAGCGCATTGATTGTCAGACCGTCCCAGCCTTCGCGGTCCAGGAAGGTCAGCGCTGCATTGACGATGACGTCGCGGCTGAGTTTGACCGACCTCGCCGGTGTCCGGCCCCCGGCGCGCGGCCGCCCACCCGCCGAGTCGGATTCCGGCCGAGATGCCATCAGTTCGCCCTTCATCGTGGATCGTCGAAGAACTCTAGTTGACCGTCGGGCGGCCCCGTAGGCTCCAACTGGGGTCGAGCGATAACGTCGTCGACGACCTCACGGTCTAGCGCCGGGATCAGTACCGACCGGGCCGACCGCGTTCCGGCCGAGGATGAGAAGGAAGTTGTCGCCGATGCACTCCCCCACTCTGATCGCCGGGATCGGCGTTCTGACCGCGCTGGCCCTGGCGGGCTGCGGGTCCACCAGTAACGACAGCCACACGCCGACGGCCACAGCCGGCAGCTCGGGCGCCCAGGTCGAGGTGGGTAACACCATCAACTACGGATCGTTCGGGACCACCGCCGACATCGACTGCGCCGACGGCAAGTCGCTGAATGTGGGCGGCTCGAACAACACCCTGACGGTCAAGGGCACCTGCGCGTCGGTGAACATCGGCGGCGCGGACAACAAGATCACCTTCGACAAGATCGATAGCGAGCTGTCGGTCGTCGGCCTGAACAACACGGTCACCTACAAGGGCGATCCGAAGGTCAACAACCTCGGCTCGGGCAACACCATCAACAAGAGCTGACCCGCGCCGGGCCTGACTCAGGCCCGCGCTCCGTGCCGGCCGGCTCCGTTGGCGAACCGCTGCGCTCCGGCGATCGACTCGGCCGCCACCCGCGACAGGCTGGCGAACTCGAAGTCCATGGCGTCGGCCTCGGCCTGCCCCCACTGATGGAGCACCGAGAGCCGATCCGAGCGCAGGCAGCCCTGCGGCAGCTCGGCGAGTTCGGCGGCCAGTTCCTCTGCGACGCGGCGGGCCTGCCCCGTCGGCACCACCCGGTTGGCCAGCCCGATCGCCAGCGCCTCCTGGGCGTCGACCGCCCGGCCGGTCAGGATCAGGTCCATCGCCCGGCTGTGTCCGATCAGCCGGGGCAGCCGTACCGTGCCGCCGTCGATCAGCGGGACCCCCCAGCGTCGGCAGAACACCCCGAACACCGCGTCCTCCTCGGCGATTCGCAGGTCACACCACAGCGCCAGCTCAAGGCCACCGGCCACGGCGAAACCGCTCACGGCGGCGATCACGGGTTTGGACAACACCATGCGGCTGGGTCCCATGGGCCCCGGAGCCGGCGGGCCGGCGACATCAGACCCCGTCCGGGGGCGATGGACCGGATTGCTGTCGGGCGTGCCGATCGCCTTGAGATCTGCTCCAGCACAAAAGGTTCCGTTGTCACCCCACAGCACGGCGACCGATGCCGACTCGTCGCGGTCGAAGTCGTCGAAAGCCTGGAACAGGGCCATCGCGGTGGGGCCGTCGACAGCGTTGCGGGCATGCGGACGATCCAGGATCACCGTCGTCACCGCGCCGGTACGCTCCACCCTGACCTGCTCGCGGGGCTGCTCGCTCATATCGTCTCCACCAATCGTCCCTCGTCGCGGCGCGCACCGAGTTCGGCGGCGAAGTCTGCGTAGGTCTTTCGAAGTTCAGGACCGGGCCAGCGTGGCGGCAGCAACTCGTCGGGCAGGACCGGATCGGTGAGCAGGTGGCGCACGATGGCCGCGGCGGCGACGAACCGCTGGGGGATGTCGCGGGCGGCGGCCATCTGCGCGAGCAGTCGGTGGCCGGTGCGCGACCAGTCGTCCAGCCCCCACAGCCGCCGGGCAAGGTCGACGGGGTCTTCGTCGCGCGAGTGCAGCACTCGGACCCGGCCGGTGATCTCGGCGGGAAGCTTGCCGTCGAGATTATCGGGTCGTAGCCACAGACCTTCCCGTAGCTCACCGAATCGATTGCTCTGCAGATTGTTTCGAAACGCCGCGCGGGCTCGGGCGTCCATGCCGACCGCCATGATCACGAGGGTGACCCAGCCGCCGTCCCAGGCTCTGGTGCGTGGGTCGAGCGCATCGTCCTGCCGGCGTTGCCTGTCGAGCAGTCGACCCGACAGCCGGTAACCGTCATCGGACCGCACCAGGTCACCGGCAGCGACCATCCTGGTCAGCGCTACCCGCAGGGTCTGCTCGCGGATACCGAAATCGGCAGTCAGGCGCAGTAGCTCGGCGGACGTCGCCGACGCCGGATGGGCGCCGAGCAGCACCGACAGCACCACCGATCGCGCGGTCATCTTCGACAGCGATGCCGGCATGCTCACACCCCCGAGGCGCGGCGACCGTAATCGCCGAAGGGCTCGTCGCGATGCCGAACCGCATCACGGAAGCCGTGCTCGCGGGCATCGGCCACGAAGGCGTGGCCCTCGGGGGTGTGCCGGGCAATCCCGTCGAAGACCGTGCTGACCATCCGGCTGGTCGCGACCCCCTGCTGGTAGAGCGCGGAGTTCATCGCCAGCTTGACCATGATCAGCTGGTTGACCGGCATCGCGGCGATGCGTTCGACCAGCCGCTCGGTGCGGTCGTCGAGGTCCCGCGGGTCGGGCGCCTCAACGGCGAGCCCCCACTCGGCGGCCTGCGCGCCGGTGATGCAATCCCCGGTCAGCAGAAGTCGTTTGGCGCGCTGGTCACCGAGACGATGCGCCCACAGTCCGGCCGCCGGCACTCCCCACACCCGGGTCGGCGGATAGCCGATCTTGGCGTCGGCCGCGGCGATCACCTGGTCGGCGTGCAGGGCGATATCGGTGCCGCCGGCGACGCAGTACCCGTGGATCTTGACCACCGTCGGCTTGTCGGCGTGCATCAGGCTGGCGAATCCGCGCACGAAACGGCTCATCATCTGATAGTCGATCATCGGATCCCATGGCCGGTCCGGGCGGTGGTTGACGGCCTGGGTCTTGCCGTCGAGCACCGTGCCCGCGCGCTCGTCGCCACCTGGCCGCGACGATCCGTCGGCGTAGGCGCTCAGGTCGAAACCGGCGCAGAAGCCTTCGCCGCGGCCGGACACCAGGATCACGTGAACCGCCGGATCGAGGTCGGCCCGCTCGACGAGAGCGGCCAACTCCAGCGGGGTGTCGGCGACGATCGCGTTGCCCTTTTCGGGGCGATTGAAGGTGATTCGGGCGACCCGATCGGTGACCTCGTAGGTCATCGTCTTGAGGTCGTCGGTCATCCCTTCACCAGGCAGCGTTCCAGGATCGGCGCGACGTCGAGCCCCGCTGGGAGGGTGCCGAAGGCGCCGCCCCAGTTGCGGGCCAGGCGCGTCGCCAGGAACGCCTCGGCCACCGCGGGGTGCCCGTGGCGCACCAGCAGCGAACCCTGCAGGGCCAGCGTGATGTCCTCAGCGACCTTGCGGGCGCGGTACTCGACGGCTTCGGTGTTCTGCAGATCCGAGCGCAACCGGGCCACGTGGGCGTCGAGTCGCGCGTCCTGGCCGGCGCCGAAGGCCAACTCGTCGAATAGTACGGCGACACACTCGGGCCGGGTTGCCATGGCGCGCAACGTGTCCAGCGCGCTGACGTTGCCCGAACCTTCCCAGATGCCCATCAGCGGTGCCTCCCGGTACAGCCTCGGCATACCGGACTCCTCGGCATACCCGTTGCCGCCCAGGCATTCCATGGCCTCGCCCGCATGGGGCGTGGCGCGTTTGCACACCCAGTACTTGGCGGCGGCCAAGCCGATCCGCCGCAGCAGGGTCTCGCGCTCGTCGCCGCGGACCGCGCCGTCGGTCGCACCGGCCATCCGCATCGCCACCATGGTGGCGGCCTCGGCCTCCACCGCCAAGTCGGCCAGTACATTGCCCATCAGCGGCTGGTCGATGAGGTAGGCACCGAATGCCTTGCGATGCTGGGCGTGGTGGACCGCGCGGGTCAGGCCGCTGCGCATGCTGGTGGCGCTGCCAAGCGTGCAGTCCAGCCGGGTCAGGTTGACCATTTCGATGATGGTCGGCACACCGCGACCTTCCTCCCCCACCAGCCACGCGAGCGCGCCGTCGTACTCGACCTCACTGGACGCGTTGGCGTGGTTGCCGAGCTTGTCCTTCAAGCGCTGCAGGAACATTCGGTTACGGCTGCCGTCCGGCAGTACCCGCGGCAGCATGAAGCAGCTCAGGCCGCCCGGGGCCTGCGCGAGCACCAGGAAGATGTCGCTCATCGCCGCGGAGGTGAACCACTTGTGGCCGGTAAGGGTGTAGCTGCCATCGCCGTTGGGGACGGCTTGGGTGGTGCCGGCCCGGACGTCAGAACCGCCCTGCTTCTCCGTCATCGACATCCCAGCGGTGATACCGGCTTTAGTCGCTGGCACCTTCAGCTCGGGGTCGTACACCCGACTGGTGAGCAGGGGCTCGTAGACCGCGGCGAGCTGAGGGTTGTGCCGAAGCGCAGGGACGACGGCGTAGGTCATCGAAATCGGGCAGACGTGGCCGGGTTCGGGAGTCCACACCGACATCTTGGCGGCGCGGACCACATGCGCACCGGGGCGGTCGTCGGACCACGGGGCGGCGTGCAGGCCGTGGGCGATGGCCGTGCGCATCAGCTCGTGGTAGGCCGGGTCGTACTCGATCTCGTCGACCCGGTGGCCGTAGCGATCGTGGGTGTGCAGGATCGGGACGTTCCGGTCGGCGAGCTCACCCCACCGTTGCGCCTGGGTGCTGCCGGAGAGCGCGCCCAATTCGGTGACCTCCTCGAGGCCCCACTGGCCGCCCTCGCGGATCAGCGCCTCGACAAGCACCGGCGACGTCGCGGGGTTGTGGTCGCACAGTGGCGGGACTTGGTTGGTGACGACGTGAGTGTCCGACATGCCACCATTGTTACGTTTTTTCGACGGTTGCACAAGATACGTAATATGGCATCCTGCTAAAGGTGAAGCCAAACTCTGTCGTGCACGCCGCCATCGAGTGGCTCGAGCACGAGTCGGTGCCCCCCGAACAGTCGCTCGGCGGGGATCCGCACACCGGGACTGCCGAATTGGGGCGGTTCGGCGGCCTTCAGGTCGGGGTGTGGGAGATGACTCCCGGGGTGATGAGCGACGTGGAGGCCGACGAGTTGTTCGTCGTGCTCTCCGGTGCCGCCACCGTCGAGTTCGACGACGAAACGTCGGCACTCACGCTCGGGCCGGGCGATGTGGTGCGACTCGCCGCCGGCGCCAAAACGGTATGGACGGTGAGCGAGACGCTGCGAAAGGTCTACCTGACCTAGCCGGTCGAACCCAGCTGGTCGCGCAGGAATGCGATGTCGTCCTTGCGGCCCTCGTCGGCCGTCTCACAGATCACCGGCGCGCCTGCCGCAGACACCACGGCGACCAACAGCTGCGGATCGATCTGTCCGGCACCGAAATTGGCGTGCCGGTCGGCTCCCGAGCCCTTGGCGTCGCGGGAATCGTTGCAGTGCACCAGGTCGATGCGGCCGGTGATCGACATGATGCGCTCGACCGCGTCGATCAGCTCCTCGCCGGCCGCCCAGGCGTGGCAGGTATCGAGGCAGAACCCGATTCCGGTGTCGCCGATGCGATCCCACAGCCGGCCGATGGTGTCGAAGTAGCGCGCCATCGCGTGCTCGCCGCCCGCGGTGTTCTCCAGATAGACCGGGACGTCGGTCTCCAGCTGAGCCAGCGCCTTGACCCAGCGCTCGAAGCCGGCTTCCATGTCGTTGTCGTCGGCGTGGCCGCCGTGCACGATCACCGCAGTGGCGCCGATCTCCGCGGCGGCGTCGCAGGTGTCCTGCAGGATCTTGCGTGACGGGATGCGTACCCGGTTGTTAGCCGAAGCGACGTTGATCAAGTAGGGCGCGTGCACGTAGAGCGGGATGGCCGCCGTGCGCAGCATGTCAGCATCGGCACGGGGTTTGGGCTTCTTCCAGCTCTGCGGGTCACCGAGGAAGAACTGCACCGCCTCGGCGTCTTCGGCCTGAGCGGCGGCTAGCGGGTCGTCAGAGCGGACGTGCGAACCGATCAACACGCCGCCCAGTCTAGGCGGGTGCAATTGGCGACCTTTCTGACGTCGACGCGAATTTCTGTGAGGATCGCCGCACCCGGACTGGCAACGGGCCTATTACGGCGCGAACTTCGACCGTTTGCGCCGCGTGAAGCACACGTACGACCCCGGCCCCTTCTGACGAGCAGACACAGAATCGCACCAGCGCAGCCGGATTCATGCAACTCTGCGTCTGCTCGCGGACAAGAAAAGAGCCCCCGCTGCTGCGAGGGCTCTCTTCTTGACTGCGGAGTGGTAGGTATTACCCGCAGGCCCTACCGATAATCCGAGTACCCGTAATCGTCCAGCGGCACCGCGGCACCGGTGCCCTGACCGAAGTCCGGGCTGTAGTACTGATCCTCGTAGGACGGGATCGTGTACGCCGCGGCCCGAGCTTCCTCGGTCGGCTGAACCTGGATGTTGCGGTAGCGGTTGATACCGGTACCGGCCGGGATCAGCTTGCCGATGATCACGTTCTCCTTCAGACCCTGCAGCTTGTCGCTGCGGCAGTTGATCGCCGCATCGGTCAGCACGCGAGTGGTCTCCTGGAACGACGCCGCCGACAGCCACGAATCGGTGGCCAGCGACGCCTTGGTGATACCCATCAGCACCGGACGGCCGGCCGCGGGCTCGCCACCCTCGGCCACAACCCGACGGTTCTCCGACTCGAACTCGGCACGCTCGGTCAGCGAGCCGGGCAGGAACTCCGTCGCACCCGAGTCGATGATCGTCACGCGACGCAGCATCTGGCGGACGATGACCTCGATGTGCTTGTCGTGGATCGACACACCCTGCGCGCGGTAGACCTCCTGGACCTCCTTGACCAGGTGGATCTGGACCTTGCGCGGGCCCTCGACACGAAGCACCTCGTGCGGGTCGGCCGAGCCCTCCATGAGCTGCTGGCCCACCTCGACATGGTCGCCGTCGACCAGCAGACGCTCGGTGCCGTCGTCGTGCTTGAACACCTTCAACCGCTGACGCTTGGAGAGCTTGTCGTACACGACCTCCTCGCTCCCGTCGTCGGGAACGATGGTGATCTTGTAGAACTTGTCGGTCTCCTCCAGCTGCACCCGCCCGGCGACATCGGCGATCGGGGCGCGGTTCCGCGGAACACGCGCCTCGAACAGCTCCTGCACGCGAGGCAGACCACCGACGATGTCGGCGCCACCGGTGACACCACCCTGGTGGAAGGTGCGCATGGTCAGCTGGGTGCCGGGCTCGCCGATGGACTGCGCGGCCACGATGCCCACGGCCTCGCCGATGTCCACCAGCTTGCCGGTGGCCATCGAACGGCCGTAGCACATGGCGCACACGCCGGAGGCGCTGGTGCAGGTGAGCACCGAACGGACCTTCACCGAGGTGATGCCGGCTTCGAGCAATGCGTCGATAGCCGGGTCGCCCAGATCGTGTCCGGCTTCGACGACCACGTTGCCGCTCTCGTCGACCGCGTCGGCGGCCAGCGTGCGGGCGTACGCCGAGGTCTCGACGTGCGGGTCGCGGATGAGGGCATCACCCTGCAGCTCGGCCAGCTCGACGACGATGCCGCGCTCGGTGCCGCAGTCGTGCTCGCGGACGATGACGTCCTGGCTGACATCGACCAGACGACGGGTCAGGTAACCCGAGTCGGCGGTACGCAGAGCGGTGTCCGCCAGACCCTTTCGGGCGCCGTGGGTGTTGATGAAGTACTCCAGCACCGTCAGGCCCTCACGGAACGAGGACTTGATCGGCCGCGGGATGAACTCACCCTTCGGGTTGGTCACCAGACCCTTCATGCCGGCCAGCGTTCGCGTCTGGGTGAAGTTACCCGTCGCACCGGAATCCACGATCGTGATGATCGGGTTGTCGTTGGGGTAGTGCGCCCGCAACGCGTTACCGACCTCTTCGGTGGCTTCCTTCCACAGCTCGACCAGGGCGTCGTTGCGCTCCTGCTTGTTCAGAGCACCGCGCTGGTACTTCTTCTCGATGCTGTCGGCTTCGGCCTCGTAGCGCTCGAGGATCTCCTGCTTCTCCGGCGGCACGATGACGTCGGCCATCGAGACGGTGACACCCGAGCGGGTGGCCCAGTGGAAGCCGGCGTCCTTGAGCTTGTCGACGGTCTGCGCGACGACGATCATCGGGTAGCGCTCGGCCAGATCATTGATGATCCGGGCCTGGACCTTCTTGTGCATCTGCTCGTTGACGAACGGATAACCCTGCGGCAGAAGCTCGTTGAAGAGCACCCGACCCAGCGTGGTCTCGGCGGTCCAGGCATTGCCCGGGCGCCAACCGTTCTCGCCGAACAGCTCGGCCTCGACCTCATGCGGCGGACGCAGCTGCGTCAGACGCACCTTGATCTGGGCGCGAGCGCTGAGCACACCGCGGTCCATCGCCATGATGGCCTCGGCCGGCGAGCTGTACACGCCGGTCTCCGGGGTGTCCTTGGCGGCCGGCGCGTATTCCCCGGCCGCGCCGGGAACCAGCGTGGTCAGGAAGTACAGACCGGTCACCATGTCCAGACGCGGCATGGCCAGCGGCTTGCCCGACGCGGGCGACAGGATGTTGTTCGAAGACAGCATCAGGATGCGGGCCTCGGCCTGTGCCTCGGCGCTCAGTGGCAGATGGACTGCCATCTGGTCACCGTCGAAGTCGGCGTTGAACGCCTCACAGACCAGCGGGTGCAGCTGAATGGCCTTGCCTTCCACCAGCTGCGGCTCGAAGGCCTGGATACCCAGGCGGTGCAGCGTGGGGGCACGGTTGAGCAGCACCGGGTGCTCTGCGATGACCTCTTCGAGGACATCCCACACCTGGGGACGCTGACGCTCGACCATCCGCTTGGCGCTCTTGATGTTCTGCGCGTGGTTCAGGTCGACCAGACGCTTCATCACGAACGGCTTGAACAGTTCGAGTGCCATCAACTTGGGCAGACCACACTGGTGCAGCTTGAGCTGCGGGCCGACCACGATGACCGAACGACCCGAGTAGTCGACGCGCTTGCCGAGCAGGTTCTGGCGGAACCGGCCCTGCTTGCCCTTGAGCAGATCGCTCAGCGACTTCAGCGGACGGTTGCCCGGTCCGGTGACCGGCCGGCCACGGCGTCCATTATCGAACAGCGCGTCGACCGACTCCTGAAGCATCCGCTTCTCGTTGTTGACGATGATCTCGGGCGCACCGAGGTCGATCAGTCGCTTGAGCCGGTTGTTGCGGTTGATCACGCGGCGGTACAGATCGTTGAGGTCGGAGGTGGCGAAGCGGCCACCGTCGAGCTGAACCATCGGGCGCAGCTCCGGCGGGATCACCGGAACCGCATCGAGCACCATGCCCATCGGAGAGTTGCCCGACTGCTGGAACGCGGCGACAACCTTCAGACGCTTGAGCGCACGAAGCTTCTTCTGTCCCTTGCCGTTCCGGATGACGTCACGAAGGATCTCCGCCTCGGCGTCGATGTCGAAGTTCTCGATGAGCTTCTGGATCGACTCCGCGCCCATCGAGCCCTGGAAGTACTCGCCGTAGCGGTCGACCAGCTCGCGGTAGAGGTTCTCGTCGACGATCAGCTGCTTGGGAGCCAGCTTGGTGAAGGTGGTCCAGATCTCGTCGAGCCGGTCCAGCTCACGCTGGGCCCGGTCACGCAGCTGGCGCATCTCGCGCTCGCCGCCGTCGCGCACCTTGCGGCGCACGTCGGACTTGGCACCCTCGGCCTCCAGCTCCGCCAGGTCGGCCTCGAGCTTCTGGGCCCGTGCCTCCAGATCGGAATCACGCTGGTCGGCGACGGCCTTCTTCTCGACCTCCATCTCGGCTTCGAGAGTGGACAGCTCGTTGTGGCGCATCTCGGTGTCGACCGCGGTGATCACATAGGCCGCGAAGTAGATGATCTTCTCGAGATCCTTCGGGGCCAGGTCGAGCAGGTACCCGAGGCGCGACGGGACGCCCTTGAAGTACCAGATGTGCGTGACGGGAGCGGCCAGCTCGATGTGGCCCATCCGCTCGCGACGCACCTTGGCGCGAGTGACCTCGACGCCGCAGCGCTCGCAGATGATGCCCTTGAAGCGGACGCGCTTGTACTTGCCGCAGTAGCACTCCCAGTCGCGAGTCGGTCCGAAGATCTTCTCGCAGAACAGGCCATCCTTCTCCGGCTTGAGCGTGCGGTAGTTGATGGTCTCCGGCTTCTTGACCTCGCCGTAGGACCAGTTGCGGATGTCGTCCGCGGTCGCCAGACCGATGCGGAGTTCATCGAAGAAGTTGACGTCTAGCACGTAACTCCCTTTCCCCTTTCGGGATTAGAAAACCAAATAACCAAGCGCGGCCTTCGCCGCTATCAGGCCAGATCCTCGACGGACGCGGACTCGTTGCGCGACAGGTTGATTCCCAGGTTCGCGGCAGCACGTTCCAGGTCCTCGTCGTCACCATCGCGCATCTCGATCGCGGCACCGTCGCTAGACAGGACCTCGACGTTGAGGCACAGCGACTGCAGCTCCTTGAGCAGCACCTTGAACGACTCCGGAATGCCCGGCTCGGGGATGTTCTCGCCCTTGACGATCGCCTCGTAGACCTTGACCCGGCCGACGGTGTCGTCGGACTTGATGGTCAAGAGCTCCTGCAGCGTGTACGCCGCGCCGTAGGCCTGCATGGCCCAGCACTCCATCTCACCGAACCGCTGACCACCGAACTGCGCTTTACCGCCCAGCGGCTGCTGGGTGATCATCGAGTACGGGCCGGTGGAGCGGGCGTGGATCTTGTCGTCCACCAGGTGGTGCAGTTTCAGGATGTACATGTAGCCGACCGTCACCGGGTACGGGAACGGTTCGCCGCTGCGGCCGTCGAACAGCACGGCCTTGCCGTCCGCGTTGACCATGACCTCGCCGTCGCGGTTCGGCAGCGTCGAAGCCAGCAGACCCTGCAGCTCCCCTTCCTGAGCACCGTCGAACACCGGGGTGGAGACGATGCTGTCGGGCTGCGCCTCGAGCAGATCCACGGGCAGGTTGGCCGCCCAGTCCGGCGTTCCGTCGACCTTCCAGCCGGCCTTGGCCACCCACCCGAGGTGGGTCTCCAGGATCTGGCCGATGTTCATCCGTCGCGGCACACCGTGGGTGTTCAGGATGATGTCGACGGGGGTGCCGTCCGGCAGGAACGGCATGTCCTCGATGGGCAGGATCTTGCCGATGACGCCCTTGTTGCCGTGGCGGCCGGCGAGCTTGTCACCGTCGGAGATCTTGCGCTTCTGGGCCACGTAGACGCGGACCAGCTCGTTGACACCGGCAGGCAGCTCGTCGTCGTCCTCGCGGGAGAACACCCGGATGCCGATGACCTTGCCGGACTCACCGTGCGGCACCTTCAGCGAGGTGTCGCGGACTTCGCGGGCCTTCTCGCCGAAGATCGCGCGCAGCAGCCGCTCCTCGGGGGTCAGCTCGGTCTCGCCCTTCGGGGTGACCTTGCCGACCAGGATGTCGCCGTCGCGAACCTCGGCGCCGATGCGGATGATGCCGCGCTCGTCGAGATCGGCGAGCACCTCATCGGAGACGTTCGGGATGTCCCGGGTGATCTCCTCGGCGCCCAGCTTGGTGTCGCGGGCATCGATCTCGTGCTCTTCGATGTGAATCGAGGTGAGCACGTCCTCCTCAACCAGGCGGCTGGAGAGGATGATCGCGTCCTCGTAGTTGTGGCCCTCCCACGGCATGATCGCGACGAGCAGGTTCTTGCCCAGCGCCATCTCACCGTTCTCGGTGCACGGCCCGTCGGCGAGCACCTGGCCCGACTCGACGCGCTGCCCGGCATCCACGATCGGACGCTGGTTGGCGCACGTGCCGTGGTTGGAGCGGGCGAACTTGCGCATCCGGTAGGTGTGCCGGGTGCCGTCGTCGGCCATCACGGTGATGTAGTCGGCGGAGACCTCCTCGACCACACCGGCCTTCTCGGTCACGATGACGTCACCGGCATCGATCGCCGCACGCAGCTCCATACCGGTACCCACCAGCGGCGCCTCGCTACGCACCAGCGGAACCGCCTGGCGCTGCATGTTGGCACCCATCAGGGCGCGGTTGGCGTCGTCGTGCTCGAGGAACGGGATCATCGCCGTCGCGACCGACACCATCTGGCGCGGCGAGACGTCCATGAAGTCCACCTCGTCGGCGCTGACGTACTCGACCTCGCCGCCCTTACGGCGGACCAGGACGCGCGTCTCGGTGAAGCGACCCTCGTCATCGGTAGGCGAGTTGGCCTGCGCCACGACGTGGCGGTCCTCCTCGTCGGCGGTCAGGTAGTGGATGTCGTCGGTGACGGCACCATTGACCACCTTGCGGTACGGCGTCTCGATGAAGCCGAACGGGTTGACCCGTGCGTACACCGACAACGAGCCGATCAGACCGATGTTCGGGCCTTCGGGGGTCTCGATCGGGCACATCCGGCCGTAGTGGCTGGAGTGCACGTCGCGAACCTCGAGGCCGGCACGCTCACGGGACAGACCACCCGGGCCCAGCGCCGACAGGCGGCGCTTGTGGGTCAGACCCGAGAGCGGGTTGTTCTGGTCCATGAACTGCGAGAGCTGGCTAGTGCCGAAGAACTCCTTGATCGCCGCCACGACGGGACGGATGTTGATCAGGGTCTGCGGCGTGATCGCCTCGACATCCTGAGTCGTCATCCGCTCGCGGACGACGCGCTCCATGCGGGACAGGCCGACCCGGATCTGGTTCTGGATCAGCTCGCCGACCGTGCGCAGACGCCGGTTACCGAAGTGGTCGATGTCATCGACGTCGACCGGCACCTCGACGCCGCCGGGAGCGGTCATCGTGGTCTGGCCCTCGTGCAGCCGGACCAGGTACTCGATCGTCGCGACGATGTCCTCTTCGGTCAGCGTCGAGCTGGTGATCGGCTGGCCGGCGTTGAGGCCCAGCTTCTTGTTGACCTTGTAGCGACCCACCCGGGCCAGGTCGTAGCGCTTGTCCTTGAAGAACAGGTTCTCCAGCAGGGTCTGCGCCGACTCCTTGGTCGGCGGCTCGCCCGGGCGCAGCTTCCGGTAGATGTCCAGCAGCGCCTCGTCGGTACCGGCGGTGTTGTCCTTCTCCAGCGTCGACATCATGATCTCGGAGAACCCGAAGCGCTCGCGGATCTGCTCGTTGGTCCAGCCCAGCGCCTTGAGCAGCACGGTGACCGGCTGACGGCGCTTACGGTCGATACGCACACCGACGGTGTCGCGCTTGTCGACGTCGAACTCCAGCCACGCACCGCGGCCGGGGATCACCTTGACGCTGTGCAGCGTCTTCTCGGTGGACTTGTCGATGGTCTCGTCGAAGTAGACACCCGGCGAACGGACCAGCTGGGACACCACGACACGCTCGGTGCCGTTGATGATGAAGGTGCCCTTCTCGGTCATCATCGGGAAGTCACCCATGAAGACCGTCTGGCTCTTGATCTCACCGGTGTTGTTGTTGATGAACTCGGCCGTGACGAACAGCGGGGCCGCGTACGTCATGTCCTTGTCTTTGCACTCGTCGACCGGAGCCTTGACCTCGTCGAAACGCGGGTCGGAGAAGCTCAGGGACATCGAGCCCGAGAAATCCTCGATCGGCGACAGCTCGGCGAGAACCTCTTCGAGGCCACCCACCGGGTTCACGTCACCGCGCGCCTCGGCGATTCCGCGCCAGCGCGGCGAGCCGATCAGCCACTCGAACGACTCCGTTTGGACGTCGAGCAGCCCGGGTACCTCAAGAGGCTCGCGCAGCTTGGCGAAGGAAATTCGTTTCGGTGCTCCGGGAACGGAGTTAGAAGTAGTAGTCGTTTTGCTCTGGCTAGAGACTGCCAAGATGCATCCTTCCAGCACCTAATGCGACTGACCGGATGGCTCCGGAGGCCGCGATATCTGCGTCGGTTCGGCTGGCCTACTCGAGGCCCGGCCTGTCCCCGACGCACGCGACACACAGAAGGTCCGAGCTGGAAGTCTTGGCTCAGACTTAGGACCGGGTGTCAGGTGCGGGTTGAGGTGGGCAGGAGGCAGCCAGCGCAACGTCCAACGATAGCGCAGAACGGCGCATTCCTCAACAACCGCATCCCGGGAAGGCTGGCGCTGGCTGGCGATCTAGCTACCCGTACATACATGCTGGACAACAGACTGACCCGTTTACGGCCTTCCGTCAAGCGTTAACGCGGTAATTGGTGTGGATATGTCGCGGGATTTAACGCGACTTCGGCGTTGCCGATCACACCGCCACGCTCGCTGGCACATCAGCCGGGCCGGGCAGTGCGGCGGCCGACGATGTCGGGTACTGCCGGGTCCGCAGGATCAGGCCCCAGACACCAAGCTCCCTGGCCCGCGCCACCAGTGCCTGGTATTCGGCGTCGTCGATTGTCTGCTGCCGGGTGAGGATGAATCCGCTGTAGCCGGACGAGTCGCTGACGATCGCCCAGCTGTAGTCGGTGGCGTAGTCCAAGATCCAATAGTTGCCCGGTTCGGCGCTGCTCGGCGTGGAGCCAAAGAAGCCCACGTTGAGCCGGGTGTTGAAGTCGTTGACCGGAACGGCCTCACCCACGATGTTCACCGCCGGTCCGTTGGCGGTGAAGTAGTTGCCGGAGTTCTGCACCCGGATGGTGCCGTCCGGGTTGAGGCTGTACTGCGCCTTGGTGTTCACCAGACCGATCGAGAAGAACTGGCGCACACTGCCCTGCTCGTACCAGGTGCCCAGGTAGTTCTCGTCCGGGGGAAGGGCGGGATCCACGGTCACCGGCGGCGGGGCGGGCAACGTGGTGGCCCCGGCCTCGCCCATGACGATGGGCTGGTTGGGCACGTAGGTGCCGTCGTTGGGATTGCCGTAGATGCCGTAGACCGGATCGGTGGGCCCCTTGCCGGCGTATATGTCGTTGATCCAACCGGTGGCGAACGTCCGCACCGCGGTCTTGCCGCCGAGCGGGGACGGCTTGACGATGATGGTGCTGAGCAGCTCCCCCAGCCATCCGAAGGGGTTGCCGCCCGCGATGACATCGGTGTGCGAACCGTTGTCGATCTGCACGCCGTAGAACCTGTTCGGGCCATAGAACGCGTACATGAGCTCGGTGGCCGTTCCGTAGGCGTTCCAGCGCTGCGGCGGCGCGGCGATCTGGTAGTCGGGAATGCCGGCCGCCTCCAGCGCGGTCAGGGAATCGGTGAACAACGGGTCGCGGGAGACGCCGTCGAACATCACCACGCCGAGCAGATTGTCGACCTGGTCGCTCTGGGTGATCAGGGCACCGACGGCGGTGGCGAAGTTGCCACCGGCCGAATGCCCGGTGAGCAGGAACTTCTCCGGCAGCGTGCCCTCGAGGCCGGCAGCGTTCGCGCTGATGTTCAGCGCCGAGCGGTTTCCGGTGAACATCGACGCGACCGCCTCGCGCATCACCGATCCACCCAGGTAGCAGCCTGGGCACAGCGGGTTGTCGAACCAGAAGATGTCGGGAACGACCACGATGCTGTTGGTCTCCTGGGCCAGCTGCTGGGCCATGTCGCCGTACCAGTCGTTGAAGCCGAGGAATCCGTGCTGCAGCCAGATGATGCCGTTGGCTTGGACGGTGCCGTCGGCCTGGGTCGGGAAGTACCAGTTGGCCGGGGCGGCGTATCCGTTCTCTCCCGCGGGGATGTCGAGCACCGACGATCCGGTGCGCACTCCGGTGACACCGTTACCGACGGTGGCGACGGGGGTGTTGGGATCCAGTCCGTTGTCGCCGCTGTTGACCGGCGTGGGCAGCTGGAAACCGAAGAACCTGCCGACGGTGTCGATCAGAGCCTTGACGAGATAGTCGCCGAACGAGAGCTGGTTGGCCTGCGCGGCGGGCAGACCGACGGCGGCGGTGGGTCCCATGATGATCTGCTGGTTGGCGGCGGCATAGAGGCCGTACTCCGGAGCCTCGGGGGTGGCACCGGCGTACATGTCGTTGATCCAGCCGGCGCTCAGCGTGTAGGTCGCGGCGGTATTGCCGGCCGGAACGCGCTTGGTCACCAGCTGCGCGGCGAAATCGATCAGCGGGTTACTGCCGATCATCGAGTCGACGTGGGAGCCGTTTTGCAGCACGACGCCGATGAAGTCGCCGGACAGGGTCGAAGCCAGCACGTTGGTCGTGGCGCCGAACAGGTTCCAGGCCTGCGCCGGGGCGGCGATCTGATAGATCGGCTTGCCCGCCGCGTTCAGCGTTTGGACTTCCTGGGCGAAAGTGCCGTCGAGGGCTCCGTTGGACACCCCGTCGAACATCACCACGCCGATCAGATCGTTGGGGTCGTACTGGGCGTCATCACCGTCGAGGTAGTCGGTGGCCACCGCGGCAGCGAACCCGCCGCCGGCGGAGTGGCCCGCCAGCACGAAGTTCACGGGCAGAGCCGTGCCTTTAAACCCCGCGGCGGTCGCGCTGCTCAACAGCGCCGAGCGGTCCGGGCCGAACATGGCTGCGGCTGCGTCCTCGGTGACGCTGCAGGTCAAGCAGCCGCCGGAGAAGGTCACCGGGATCGACGACAGCGACGGCGCGACGACGATGCTGTTGGTGGTCTGAGCCAGATTGGTGGCCAGCGCCGAGTAAAAGGTGTTGGTGGCGCCGAAACCGTGCTGCAGCCAGATAACACCCTGGGCCTGCACCGTCCCGTCGGCCTGGGTCGGGAAATACCAGTCGGCCGCCACCGTGTTGCCGATGAACGCGCCGGGGATGGTCAGCCGCGAGTGCCCCACCACAACACCGGTCACCCCATTAGTGGGCTCAACCGGCAGCAGCGCTGCCGTGGTGGCGGCGGTCGTGGTGGCGGCCGCCGTGGTCACGGCCGCGGTCGGGCGCGTGCCGATCGCCAGCCCGGAGAGCAGGTTGAGCACCGCGGTGGCGGCCAGGCCGGTGGCGGTCGCCTCGCTCGCGGTGGGGGCTGCGGTGATGGAGCCGGCCGAGGCGATCAGCTGATCGATCTGAGCCTGGCGTGCGGCGGTGATGACGGCGCGCCGGGAGAACCCCAGCGCCGTCGGTGCCGGTTCGGCGACCGCGGCCGATGCCGCCGGATCGGTCGTCGTGGCGGCGGCCGCGACCATTTCGGTGGTGCGCTCGGCCTGAGCCGAGGCCGCAGCGGTGGCCGTGGGGCGTGCCGGCCGAGTGGTCTGGGTCGACGTGGTCTGGGTCGACATGGTCTGGGTCGACGTGGTCTGGGTCGACGTGGTCTGGGTCGACGTGGTCTGGGTCGACGGAGTGGCCGCAGCCGGCTGAGTGGTCCCACGTCCACCCTGGCGCTCGGTTGCCGAGTGTCCGGATCGTGCGCCGGCGACCGTGCTCTGCGCACGGCTCTCGGTTTTCGCGCGGCGGCTTGCCGCGGTCGTCTTACCGCCGACAGATGTCGACGAATCCGACGCTGACGCAGGGCCGCCGGCGGTGTCGTCGGCTCCCCCGCTCTCAGCGTGGGCGGCCCCCGGGCCGGACAACAACGCCGCCCCCAACCCCATCACCATCGCACCAGTGCCGAGCCACGCACGCCGTTCGACCATGAGATCTGCCTTCCCCGTTGACGCCGAGAACGTAGGCAGATTCGCGACACCGTGTCAGGCAATTCCACCGTCTGGCCTGATTCGTCACGGATTCGTCAGGTGCAGACCGACGTTCTTCCGGCCCGAGCGGCGGCACGAAAAGACTCAGTGGGACTCAGCGAATGGCAGCGAATGGCAGCGAATGGCATTGCTACACAAAGACATCCGGTATCCGGCAGCCGACGGGCCGCCGTGCGAGAAGGTGCTCAGGCCTCGTCGTCGTGGTGAGCCGCGTGTGCGGGCTCGCCGGCGAACTGGTGCGTGGGCAGCTGGTGGGTGCCCTCAAGGTCGTCGAGGATCGCCTTCTGCGCGGCCGGCGGCAGGGTGTGCAGGATCTGGCGCACCCGAGCCTGACGGCGGCCGACAGCCTGACGCTCCGGCATTCCGGGAGTGGCCTGGATCTGCGGGGGGACGCCCTCAATCTCCTCGACGCCACCGTCATGGTGGCCGGCATCGGCCAGGGCCTGCTCCTCGGCCATGGTGCCTTCGTCCTTCTCCTCGGACATGCCGATCGGACCGAGGCGGCGGCCGTTGAGGAACTGCTTGACAACCGGCTCGTCACTGGTCAGCAGAACCTCGCGCGGGCCGAACATGACCAGATGCTTACGGAACAACATGCCCATGTTGTCGGGCACCGTGCGGGCGATGTTGATGTTGTGCGTCACGATCAGGATCGTGCAGTCGATCTGAGCGTTGATGTCGATCAGCAGCTGGCTCAGGTAGGCGGTGCGGACCGGGTCCAGACCGGAGTCCGGCTCGTCGCAGAGAATGATCTGCGGGTCGAGCACCAGCGAGCGGGCCAGCCCGGCACGCTTGCGCATACCGCCGGAGATTTCGCCGGGGAACTTGTTCTCGTCCCCGCCCAGACCCACCAGGTCCAGCTTCTCCATGACGATCTTGCGGATCTCGCTTTCCTTCTTCTTGGTGTGCTCACGCAAGGGGAAAGCGGTGTTGTCGTAGAGGCTCATCGAGCCGAACAGCGCACCGTCCTGGAACATGACGCCGAACAGCGTGCGGATCTCGTAGAGCTCCTTGGCCGAGCACTCGATGATGTTGGTGCCGTCGACGATGATCTTCCCGCGCTCGGGTCGCAACAGGCCGATCAGCGACTTCAGGAACACCGACTTACCGGTACCCGAGGGACCGAGCAGCACGCTGACCTCGCCAGCCGGGATGTCCAAGGTGACGTCCTCCCAGATGCGCTGGGAACCGAACGACTTGGTCAACCCCTCGACCTGAATAGAAATGCCCACTCGCGATCCTTCCGCCCACACCGGTCAGCCACTGCCTTCGACGGCCTGTGGTTTGAGTCACTGTAGCGCACGCAGATTGGCGCCACTTAGTTTGTGTACCTAGCCGTGATCGGCTCCGGGAAACGAAAAATCCCCCGCGCGCCCAGCTGGGCTCGCGGGGGATTTCGCCGTCGTGCGAATTACTTGACGGTGACGGTGGCGCCGGCAGCCTCGAGCTTGGCCTTGGCGTCCTCGGCGGCCTCCTTGTTGACCTTCTCCAGCAGCGGCTTGGGGGCGCTGTCGACGAGGTCCTTGGCTTCCTTCAGGCCCAGGCCCGAGACGATCTCGCGGACGACCTTGATGACGCCGATCTTCTTGTCGCCGGCACCCTCGAGGATGACGTCGAACTCGGACTGCTCCTCGGCGGCCTCGGCCGGGGCACCGGCGGCGGGGCCGGCAGCCGCGACGGCGACCGGAGCGGCGGCGGTGACGTCGAAGGTCTCCTCGAACTGCTTGACGAACTCAGAGAGCTCCAGCAGGGTCATTTCCTTGAACGCGTCGAGCAGTTCGTCGGTGGACAGCTTTGCCATGGTGATTCCTTATCTCTGTATGGGTGGTGGGGTCTAAGCGGCGGGCTCGGTGGATTCCGAACCGGCCTTCTTCTCTTGCAGAGCTGCGGCCAGCCGCGCGATCTGGGACGCGGGCGCCACGAACAGCGCCGCGGCCTGCGACTGCTTGGCCTTCATCGCGCCAGCCAGCTTGGACAGCAGCACCTCGCGCGACTCGAGATCGGCGATGCGCTCGACCTCGGAGACGCTCAGGGCGCGACCGTCCATGTAGCCGCCCTTGATGACGAGCGCCTTGTTGTCCTTGGCGAACTTCTTGATCGCCTTGGCGGCGTCGACGGGCTCGCCACTGATGAACGCGATGGCGGTCGGCCCGGCGAACAGCTCGTCGAGACCGTCGATGCCGGCCTCGGACGCGGCACGCTTCACCAAGGTGTTCTTGGCGACGGTGTAGGTCGTGGTGTTGCCCAGCGACCTGCGCAGCTCGGCAAGATTGGCCACCGTCAAGCCGCGGTACTCGGTGACGACGGTGGCCGTCGCCTCCTTGAACTTCTCGGCGATGTCGGCGACCGCGGTGGCCTTGTCAGCCTTGGCCATGCTTGCCTCCTCGTGATGGTTGGGACGTCCACCAACCGACCACGGGGCACGAGAAACTTGAGTGGCCCGGAAATGACGAACGCCCCGACACAGGACAGGTCGGGGCGCACACAGAACTACTGCTACCTCGTCCTCCTGCGTGGGCCGCCCGGAAATCCCGGGACCTTCAACCGATTGCTCGGTGACCGACGGTCTTCGGTGGAACCCGACCAGAATAGCCTGGCAGCGTGCACAACTCCTAATCCGCGCGAGATACCTGAGCGATCCCCGCGAGCAGACGCACAATTGCGCAAAAGTGCCCCACCGAGTGCAAGTCTGCGTCTGCTCGCGAGCTATGCACAGCGGCGCCGACGGGTTGCACACCAGAATCGCGCCCAACGTCGACGCTCGTGTCGTGAACACAGCGGTTACCGCGCTCTTCGAGAGCGGTGGCGGCATCGCCACCACCGCACAGCTGCTGACGGTGATGAGCCGGCGACAACTCGACGCTCAGGTACGCAGAGGTGGTTTGGTACGCGTCTGGTACGGGGTCTACACACCCGTCGAGCCAGACCTGCTCGGGCGGCTCGCGGCGTTGGACGTGTTCATGGGTCAGACTGCCGTCGCGGTAATGGGCACCGCAGCCGCGCTGTACGGGTTCGACACCGAGAGTGCCACTGCCATCCACATACTCGACCCCGGTGTTCGGATGCGTTCGACGACGGGCCTGGTGGTCCACCAACGGACCGGCGCCCCGGTGCAGTGGGTCGCGAGTCGACCGGCCACGTCGCCGGCGTGGACGGCTGTCGAGGTGGCGCGGCAGTTGAGCCGCCCGCGGGCGCTGGCCACGCTGGACGCGGCGCTGCGCTCCGGTTGGTGCACGCGGAGTGATCTCGAACAGGCGCTGCACGCACAACGCGGGAGACGAGGCATCGCGGCCGTGCGCGACTTGCTGGCTCACGCAGATGCCCGTTCGGAGTCGGCGATGGAAAGTGAAGCGCGCCTGATCATGATCGATCACAGGCTGCCGCCACCCGAGTTGCAGTTCACCATCCGCGCCGCAACAGGCCAGCGCTGGCGAGTGGACTTCGCCTGGCCGCACGCAAGGGTCGCGGCTGAGTACGACAGCATCGAGTGGCACGCTGGCCGAGCCGAAATGTTAAGGGACAAGGCACGGTTCGCGGCCGTGCAGGAGGCGGGCTGGACCGTGGTACCCATCGTCGTCCATGACATCCGCCGGCAACCGGAGCGGCTGGCTCAGCGGATCGCAAGCCATCTCGCCCGGGCGTGAGTGAGATCCCCGCGAGCAGACGCACAATTGCGCAAAAGTGCCCCGTCGAGTGCAAGTCTGCGTCTGCTCGGCCGTCAAAGGCGCAGCAGGGCCGCGGCGCCGACCAGACCCGCTTCGCCGCCCAGCGCCGCCGGAACGACCCGCAGCTCCGACAAGAAGTCCAGACCCGCGTAGGTGTGCACGGCGGCCCGGATCGGATCGAACAGCAGCGGCCCGGCCTTGGCCACACCGCCGCCGATGATCACTAGGTCGAGATCGCACACGGCGCCCACCGACGCGATCATCGCCGCGATGGCGCGCCCGCCGCGGTCGAAGGCCCGCAGCGCGATCTGGTCCCCAGAAGCGGCGGCCGCGGCCAGTTCCTTGGCGTCGGCACCGGACCACCCCTGCTCACGGGCCCAGGCCGCCAGGTGCGGCCCGCTGGCGATCGCCTCGACGCAGCCGCGGGCGCCGCAGCTGCAGGGCGGCCCGTCAAGGTCGACGACGACGTGACCGACGTGACCGGCGTTGCCGGTGCGCCCGGCGTAAGGGGCACCGTCGAGCACCAGTCCCCCGCCCACGCCGGTGGACACCACCATGCCCAGCAGGAACGGCACGCCCTGGCCGGCACCCCGCCAGTGTTCGCCCAGCGCCATGCACAGCCCGTCGCCGGCCAGCCGGACCGGTACACCGGGGACCGCTGCGGTTACTCGGTCACGGATGGGGAATCCGCGCCAGGCGGGGATGTTCACCGGACTGATAGTGCCGTCGGGCAGGTGGATCGGGCCGGCCGAGGAGATGCCGACACCGGCGACGTTGCCGCCGGCCTCGGCGAAGGCGTCGGCGATGGTCCGGCGGGCGGCAGCCCACACCCGCTCCGGGTCGTCGCCGCGCGGGGTGGGCTGGCGGGTCTCGAAACGCAACCGGCCGGCGGGGTCGACGAGGCCGGCGGCGATCTTGGTGCCGCCGATGTCGAGCACGAGGGTGTCGGTCATGTCAGTGCTTGTGGGTGTTGTCGGGTTGGCGCGGGTCACCGGGATGTTCATAGCCCGGCGCCAGCCACACCAGGTCGGCGTGCCGCTGATCCAGCCAAGTCCGGAAGCGCCGGCGCCGGGCGGCAGCGCGCAAGTGTGCGGCGATCAGCGGCGCCACCTCGGGTAGGGCCGCCGCGGTGGCGCGCCGCCAGCCACCGGTGCGCGCCGGCGTTTCCGGCGACGGATTCGCGGTGGCGTAGCGCTGGAACCGCCGCGGGTTGCGGGCGTAGTAGTCGGCGACCGCGGCGTCGTCGACCTCGACATCGCGGGTGACGTGCGCGAACACCGCGCGCGCCAGCGGGTCGGCCAGCACCGCGGCGGCGATGCTGCCGATCTCGAGTCGGGCGGTGGCATCCGGCAGCAGGTCGTCCTCGCTGGGCGAGTCCGCGGTGACGACGACACCGAGATCTCTTGCCTCCAGCGCGATGACCCGTTCGGTCACCAGGAGCTGGGTCAGCCAGCGCCGCAGTTGTCGTCCCTCGCTGGTACCGGGGCGCGGCAGGGCAGCTACCTGGGGCGCCGCTCGCAACGCGGCCTCGCGGGTGTCGACCTCGCTGGTATCGACCCGTTCCCCGGCGACGGTGGCGGCCAGGCTCACCGGACCGTCACCGCCACTGCCGGGGTGTAGAGCAACCGGCCCGCGCAGCCGATGCGGATCAGCGCCCACCATCGGCCGGGCGTCACCCACGGCGGGGGCGCCACATCGAAGGTCACCGCGACGGTGGACCGGGACCGCAGCACCGCGCCGCGGACGGCCGGCCCGAGCCAGTCCCAGGTGCCCCACGGGCTGATCAGATGGGCCTCGAGCGCCAGGTCGGCGTAGGCGTCGTTGGCTATCTCGACGGTCAGTCGAGCGCGTTGCCCGGCATCGACGACCACGTCCGACGGCTCGGTGACGAGCCGTACAAGTTCGCCGGCGGGCCCCACCGAGACCACGCAGATGTCCTCTACCGTCTGCCGCCACGCCGGTGGCACATCGCCGGCCAGGGTGAGTTGGGCACGCACCGGATAGTCACCGGGTGCGGCGACGGCCGGTGCGGTGACGACGATCTCGGCTTCGCGGTGGTGGCGGGTTGCCAGTTCGAAGGGCAGTTCGTCGGGGTCAACGGTCCAGCCTCGGGGGCCGCGAAGTCGGACGGTGCCGCTCAGTGTTGCATCGCTGCAGTCGCTGGCCACGGTAAGCCGTAACCGGATGGTCTCGCCGGGGGTTGCGGTGGCAGTCTCGGGGTGCAGGTGGGCGACGGCGGGCAGGCCGCCGAGCGGTGCGGGACCGCGGTTGTGCAGCCAGTAGCGCGCGTAAAGCGGCTGGGCGGCTTCACTGTCGGGAGCCAAAGCGGAACCGTCGGCATCGAGAACCGCGTGGAGGTCCAGCCTGGCCAGCAGGGTGGCGATTTGGTAGCCGTGTATCCGCAGCGGCGGGTCGCCGTCGGGGCGCACCGCCTCCAGCAGGTCGGCGGCGACGACCGCCGACACCGCACCCACACCGCTGGAGATGGCGACTTCGGCTGCGCCGCCGTGATTTTCGACCAGACGGATGGTGACGTCTTCGGGAGCGACGGTGGCGGAACTGCCGGTGGCGGTGGGATTGCCGCCGGCCTTGAGCGCCGCGAGGTGAACCGCGCCCGCCGGCTCGACGCTCAGCAGCGAGCCGTCAGCGGGCAACACACCCACACCGTCGGAAGCCACGACGCAGACCATCGGGTGGCTGAATTCCGCACTGCGCGAAGCTATCCGGGATTCACGCCAGTCGCCCTGACCGGCGACCAGCGCGAATTCGAAGGTGTGCGTCCAGTGCTGGAGCTCAAAGTTGGACCCGTCGGGCGCCTTTCGCTGCGGCGGGTCGATCCACACCCCCGACGGCCAGCCGGTGCACGATCGCATCAGTGAGGCGTGCAGGGTCTGGTCTGGGTCGACGGCGAAGCCGGGCACACCGCGGTTGAGCAGTGCCACAGTGCGCGACTCGAAGTCCGAGATACCCGCCGGCGCATTCTGCGTCACCTCGATCTGGGCGTCGTCGAGATCGTCGACCACAGCCGCCACCGCCAGGGCCAGACCACCGGCCCAATGGCCGGCGACGATGAGCACTGGCAGCGCGCGGGCACCGCGCAGGTCGGCACCGGGACGCCACACCCCGGCCAGCGGTTCGGCGGCAGGCACCCATACCCGGGCCTGTCCAGTGGCAGCAAGCTGCCGGTGCAGTTCGGCAGTGTAGGCGTGGTCAGCGGCCGCGAGAACCTCAGCGGTGAACGGGTTCTCGTCGGGGCCGCCGAGCGCGATGCGCGTGTCGGGCAGATTGGAGTCGACGTCGAGGTGGCCGTAACGCGGGCCGCCACCGGCGGTGCAGGTCGCGGTCACGCCGGCCCGCACCAGAGCGATCATCAGGTCGCGGGCACCGGCGGCGCCCCCGTCTGGCCCGACCACCTCGGCCACCGACACCGCTCGCAGATCTGCGCCCACCTTGATTCGGGCAGCCGACGACAGGCCGAACCAGCCGTGGGCTGGATTGTCAAGTGTCCAGGGATGTTTCGCGGAGTCGACGGCGCAGCCCGCGCGATCGTCCGGGTCGTGCAGCAGGCCGAAGCCCCGTCCGATGACGGCATCACCGACCTCACTGACCGGCAGGGCGCCGGGCACCGGGCAGGGCCAGCGCAACCGCACCAGCCGGTCCGCGCCGGTGAACTCGTCGATCGTAGTGCTGAGGTCCACCCGGTCGACGCCGTGCCACAGCGTCAACACCTGGGTGTACCGAAGCAGCTCGTCGATGCGGCCGCACACCACGAGTCGCTCACCGAGCGGACAGCGCAGCGCCTGCACCGAATCTGCCTCTGCCGCCGAGGAACACAGCACCGGTCCGGCTGGCAGCAGATGCCACGGCCCCTCCCCCGCCTGCGGGTGCGCCGGGTACTCCTCGTACACCGCGATCTCGTTGCCGACTCGGCCCTCGGCGATCAGCTCCTGACCCGACGACAGCTCCGCGAGGGAGACGACCGCCCCGCCGCGCGCCGGGTCCACCCGCAGCCGGTGGTGGTCGTTGGCGATCTCCAGGCCCTCGACGGGTTGCCAGCCGGTGTCGTCCGGCGACGCCGTGAGGCGGTAACTGCGCCACCCCAGGGAGTCGACGTCGGTGGCCAGCCAGCTGACCGAGTGGCCGTCGTCGCCAACCAGGGCGGGCCCTGCGACCCCAGTCGAGTCCAGCACCGAGACACCGGAGTCGACGGGCTCGTCCAGGCGTACGGTGACCACATCAGTACGTTTGTGCCCCAATGGATTCCACACGACGACACAGCCCGGAGCCGGCGCCACCGCTTGCGACATCAGCTCGAGGGAGGCGGTTCGGGTGGCGCTGCCGATCTCCCAGGCGTCGCGCCAGCCGGTCAGCAGGTCGAGGTAGACCTGGTCGGATTCCGAGCCGGTGATGGCGTCGTGGTGAGCCCCGTAGGCCAGCTGCACCCAGGCCTTGGCCAGCGCCGCCTCAGGATAGCGGGCCCCTGACAGCAGGGCGGCGAACACCGCGAACCGCTCGGCACCGAGCACCGCGTCCTCAGCGGCGCGGTTAGCCTGCTTGGTATCGATGTAGGAGACGTCTTTGCCGGTGTAGACCGGGTTCATGTCGCGGGTCTGCGGCGAGGGCACCAGTCCGCGTTCGGTGGCTTCGGCGCGCACCGCGGCGAAGAATTCCGACGGCAGCGCGCAGATGAACCGGGGCCAGGTGTAACGGGCGTTCCAGTCGCGGTGGATCTGGGTCACCCAGGTGTTGGGCGGGGTGTAGTCGGTGCCGACGGGCAGCAGCACGTTACGGGTCAGCGCAACCGATTTCAGCGAAGCGAACAGCTCGTAGGTCGCTTGTTCGGCGTCGGCAAGCGACGCCGCCGAGTCCATCCACCAGCCGGCCGAGTAATGCGCCGGCATGTAATGGGTGAGCAACCCCAGCCCGGACGGGGCGATCCATTCGAACTCGCTGCGGAACTGCATGCGGGTCGGATCACCCTCGTCGGCCATCGGACCCCATTGGTGATGCGGGCCGCGCGCCCACGAACTCGACGTGAGGCCGGCGTCGGCCGCCATTCCGGGGAATTGCGGATCGTGGCCGAACACGTCGAGCTGCCAGGCGGTGGCCGGATCCGCGCCCAGCACGTCGCGCTGATAGCCGATGCCGTGGACGAAGTTGCGGATCGCCGTCTCCGCACCGACCAGGTTCGTGTTGGGTTCGTTGTAGGTGCCGCCCATCACCTCGACGCGTTCCTCAATGATCAGCCGTCGAAGTTCGGCGCGGTCTTCGGGGTGGGTGTCGAAATAAGGTTTCAGATAGTCGATCTCGGCCAGCACGAATTTGTAGTCCGGGTCTCTACGGGCCATTTCCAGGTGAGCGGTCACCAACGCGAAGCCGTTGTTCTGCCGGGCCCGCCCCGGCGGCTCCTCGGTCCACTGGCTGGTGTAGGCACCCTGCGTGTTCCACCACACCGGGTCGTAGTGGAAGTGACTGATCATGAACATCGTCCAGCCGGGCTCACCGACGGTGAACACGAAGGGATGTTCGACGTCACCGACCAGCACGCGGGCGGCGCGCTGCTGCCCGGCCACCGGCGCGGTGACGCGCACCGGCACCTCGACCGACCCGTCGCCCGGCCGCACCTCGACGATGTCGGAGGTTAGCCCCTCGCCGACGATACTGAGGGCCTGCGTCCCGACAGCGTCGGTATAGCCCACGCGAACCAACTGCAGTGGCGCGTCGGACTGGCCGACGAACAGCTCCGTCGACTCCGCGGAGGTCACCTGCACGCCAGCAATCTACGGCCCGACCCTCCCCTAGCGGAGCGAGACGTCGATGACGAGCGCGCGATGGTCGGAAATGGGCAGTATCGGCGTGTCACTGTCGGTGGCCACCAAGCCGTCGTGATCAGTGAGGATGTGATCGAGCTGGCGGGCCGGGCAGTGCAGCGGAAACGTCGGCGCCACGGCCAGCGGACGCAGTCCGCTCCGGCGAGTCGGGGCGGGCGGCGTCATGTTCAGGTCGCCCATCAGTACCCGCGGACCGGGCAGTCCGCGCAGGTCTCTGACGAGCCGGGCGAGCTGAATCCGGTTCCAGCCCGGGACGAACGACAGGTGCGTGTTGGCCACCGTCATCAGCCCGAGCGGAGTGTCGAGTTGGGCGACCATGGCCGCGCGGGGTTCCTCGTCGACGATCCCCACCCGATGGGGTCCCGGCAGGTACATCGGGAAGCGCATCCGCAGCCGCGGCAGCCGCAGCACGTGCCAGGAGATCGCCGGGTAGCGCGACAACAGCGCGATGCCATAGCCCGCGGTGCCCGGCTGCTCGCTGCCGGTGGCGGCCAGCCAAGTTGCGCCCGGGGTGCCGGCGATGGCGGCGACGAACCGGTGGGATGTGGCGCCCATCGCCGCGGCGGCGATGGCGGTGAGATCGGCCAGCGACGAACGCGGCTGGTCGCAGTCGACCTCCTGTAACGCCAGCACGTCGGGGTCAAGTCGCTTGATGCACGTCGAGAGCCGCTCCAGGTTCACTTGACCGTCGTCCAGGCTGCGTCCGTGCAAGATGTTGAAGGTCGCCATCCGCATGGGTACCAAGTACCCGTACTCGCCCGAAATGATGACCTCCGGCCGTGCCCCGCTGTGCTCCTGGTGCGCACCGGCCGGCCGGGCATCACCGCCTGACTGCGGCGCGAAGCGGAGCCGGGTACAGCACGAGTTGAGCGGCGTCGTCTCTCGGCGAGAATTATTGCGCGAGAAATTCTTCGGTGAACCGATAGCGAACGCACGCAACATGCCGGTACGGCGGGGCGGTGATGGCGCGCCGCACGTAGGCCCCGCGTCGGGTGCCGCACCGGCTGCATACCCCATGACCACCTTAAATTGGCCCTTCCACATGCGGGTTTGGCACACTGGCAAGAATGAGTTCGACCAAACACCGCGAAGTAGCCAAGCTCGATCGCGTTCCGTTGCCGGTCGAGGCGGCCCGCATCGGTGTGACGGGATGGCAGCTCACCCGCACCGGTGCCCGCGTGCTCACGACCCTGCCGGGCCGGGGCCGTTGGCAGCAGAAAGTCGTCAAGCAGATTCCACAGGCCTTCGCCGACCTGGGCCCCACGTACGTCAAATTCGGCCAAATCATCGCGTCCAGCCCGGGCGCGTTCGGGGAGTCGTTGAGCCGGGAGTTCCGCGGCCTGCTCGACTCGGTGCCACCGGCCGACACCGACGAGGTGCACCAGCTCTTGAAGCAGGAGCTCGGCGGCGACCCGGCTGACCTGTTCGCCAGCTTCGACGAGCAGCCGTTCGCATCGGCGTCCATCGCCCAGGTGCACTTCGCCACCCTGCACAACGGCGAAGAGGTCGTCGTCAAGATCCAGCGCCCCGGCATTCGCCGTCGGGTCGCCGCCGAT
The DNA here is from genome assembly GCF_054073305.1 of Mycolicibacterium sp. CBM1. Lineage (NCBI taxonomy): Bacteria > Bacillati > Actinomycetota > Actinomycetes > Mycobacteriales > Mycobacteriaceae > Mycobacterium > Mycolicibacterium sp. CBM1. Next base: position 51,695 of record NZ_JBSXPP010000020.1, read on the forward strand.
CTGCAGATCTTGAAGCGGTTCGCGCAGCTCGTCGAGTTCGCGAAGCTGGGCCGGCGCCTCTCGGCGCAGGACGTGGTGGCCGATTTCGCGGACAACCTCGCCGAAGAGCTGGACTTCCGCCTCGAGGCACAGTCGATGGAAGCCTGGGTATCGGGTCTGCACGGCTCGCCGCTGGGCCGCAACATCCGGGTGCCGCGGGTGCACTGGGAGTTCACCAGCGAGCGGGTGTTGACGATGGAACGGGTGCAGGGCGTCCGCATCGACGACGTCAAGCAGATCCGCAGCAAGGGGTTCGATGGGACCGAACTGGTCAAGGCCCTGCTGTTCTCCACCTTCGAGGGTGGGCTACGCCATGGCCTGTTCCACGGTGACCTGCACGCGGGCAACCTGCTGGTCGACGACGACGGCCGGATCGTGTTCCTCGACTTCGGCATCATGGGCCGCATCGATCCCCGCACCCGCTGGCTGCTGCGCGAGCTGATTTACGCGCTGCTGGTCAAGAAGGACCATGCGTCCGCAGGCAAGATCGTGGTACTGCTGGGCGCGGTCGGCACCGTCAAGCCGGAGGCGCAGGCCGCCAAGGATCTCCAGGCCTTCGCCGAGCCCCTGACGCTGAAGACGCTCGGCGACATGTCCTATGCGGACATCGGCAAACAACTATCGACGCTGGCCGAGGCGTACGACGTTAAGCTGCCCCGGGAACTGGTGCTGATCGGCAAGCAGTTCCTCTACGTCGAGCGTTATATGAAACTGCTGGCACCCAGGTGGCAAATGATGAGCGATTCGCAGTTCTCCGGGTATTTCGCCAACTTCATGGTCGAGGTCAGCCGCGAGCACCAGAGCGACGTCGAGGTCTAGGCGATGGAGATTCGAACCGGCACCGCACGCATCAATGACGAGCTGGAGATCTACTACGAGGATCTCGGCAATCCCGGTGACCCGCCGGTACTGCTCGTGATGGGTTTGGGCGCTCAACTCCTGTTGTGGCGCAACGAATTCTGCGAGAAGCTCATCGCCCAGGGCCACCGGGTGATCCGGTACGACAACCGCGATGTCGGGTTGTCGTCGAAGCTGCACGGCCGCCGTGCCGGCGGCGCCCTGGTGCCGAACCTGGTGCGGTCCTTCCTCGGCCTGCCCAGCCCGTCGGTCTACAAGCTCGAAGACATGGCCGACGACGCCGCCGCCCTGCTGGACCATCTCGAAATCGACCGGGCGCACGTGGTCGGTGCGTCGATGGGTGGGATGATCGCCCAGATCTTCGCGGCCCGCCACAGCCACCGGACCAACGCATTGGGGATTATCTTCTCCTCCAACAACTCTGCGTTCCTGCCGCCGCCGGCGCCGCGCGCGTTGTTGTCGTTGATTACCGGTCCGTCGCCGGACTCCCCGCGTGAGGTGATCATCGAGAACGCGGTACGCGTGGGAAAGATCATCGGCAGTCCGGGCTACCCGGTCTCCGAGGAGCGGGCCCGCGCCGATGCCATCGAGGCCTACGAACGGGCCCACTATCCGCAGGGCATCGCCCGGCACTTCGGGGCGGTCCTGGGCAGCGGGAGCCTCAAGCACTACGACCGTCAGATCAGCGCACCGACCGTCGTCATCCACGGTCGCGCCGACACGCTCATGCGCCCGTCGGGCGGGCGGTCCATTGCGACGACGATTCCCAATGCCCGACTGGTGCTGTTCGACGGCATGGCGCACGACCTTCCCGAGGCCCTGTGGGACGACATCGTGGGTGAGCTGAAGACCACATTCTCCGAGGTCAAATAGCAAATTTCGGTTCGCCACGGAGTCCTGGGCTCACAGTCGGACCCGCTAGCATCGCTGTTGCAAACTGCGGTGATCGCTTCATCCCGTCGGGGGGGATACGTGGTTGCTGCCTGCAGCATTCGATTGCGAAAGGCACAGAGTCATGGCCAAAAGGCTCCAACCTCACTTCGAGGACGTGCAGGCTCACTACGACCTGTCCGATGACTTCTTCCGGCTCTTCCTCGACCCGACCCAGACCTACAGTTGCGCCTACTTCGAGCGCGAGGACATGCCCCTCGAAGAGGCCCAGTTGGCGAAGATCGATTTCGCCCTGGGCAAACTGGGCCTGCAGCCCGGTATGACCCTGCTGGATGTCGGGTGCGGGTGGGGCGCGACGATGCTACGCGCCGTCGAGCGCTACGACGTCAACGTCATCGGCCTGACCTTGTCGAAGAACCAGCGCGACTACGTCGAGCAGATCTTCGCCGAGTCGGACAGCCCGCGAGACAAGCGAATCGAGCTGATGGGCTGGGCGGAGTTCGACCAACCGGTCGATCGCATCGTATCGATCGGCGCGTTCGAGCACTTCGGCCTCGACCGCTACGGCGACTTCTTCTCGATGGCCTACCGGACGTTGCCCGACGACGGGGTGATGCTGCTGCAGACCATCACGTCCCTGACGTTCCAGCAGATGGCCGACAAGAAGATCCCACTGACGTTCGAGGCGGGCCGGTTTCACCCGCACCCGAGTGCAGTCCCTGCAGCCGCACTACGCGCGCACGCTGGACTGCTGGGCGGCGGCATTGGAGGCCAACCGGAACAGGGCGATCGACGTGCAGTCCGAGGAGGTGTACGAGCGGTACATGAAGTACCTGACCGGCTGCGCGAACGGCTTTCGGGTTGGCTATATCGACGTCGATCAGTTCACGCTGGAGAAGCAACCGGAGAACACATCCCGTTAACGCACACTTAGGCGGCTGTTCGAGTGGGGCTGGACGGTATGGTGCAGATCACATGACGCATACTTGCGCGCAAGCAGTCACCACTCGCGGGGCCGTGGTGCAGTGAGTCAAGAAGAATCAGGAAGGCGTATCTCTCATGCCCGAGGCAACTGAAACCAAGGACATGCGGCCCCATTTCGAGGAAATACAAGCGCATTACGACCTCTCGGACGACTTCTTCGGCGTGTTCCAAGACCCGACGCGCAAGTACAGCTGTGCGTACTACACGGGACCGAACGTCAGCCTGTCGGAAGCCCAGATCGCGAATGTCGACCAGCACCTCGATCGATTGAACCTCAAGCCAGGGATGACCCTGCTCGAGGTGGGCTGCGGTTGGGGTCTGACGCTGCGGCGCGCAATGGAGAAGTACGACGTCAACGTCATCGGTCTGACGCTGTCGAAGAACCAGAAGGCGTACTGCGAGCAATTGCTGGCCAAGGTCGACAGCAACCGGTCCTTCGAAGTCCGGCTGGAAGGCTGGGAGCAGTTCCATTCACCCGTCGACCGGATCGTGTCGATCGAGGCCATCGAACACTTCGGTTTCGAGCGTTTCGACGACTTCTTCGAGACGTGCTTCGCCCTCCTGCCCGACGATGGCCGGATGACCGTCCAGAGCAGCTGCGGCTACCATCCTGATGACCTGCAGGCCCGTGGCAAGAAGCTGACATTCGAGTTAGCCCGCTTCGCCAAGTTCATGGCCGAGGTGATCTTTCCCGGTGGTCGTATCCCCAGCACCAAGATGCTGGTCGAGCACGGCGAGAAGGCGGGGTTCGTCGTGCCCGAGCCGCTTTCGCTGCGCAACCACTACATCAAGACCCTCGGAATCTGGGCGGCTCGGCTGGAGCAGCACAAGGACGAGGCCGTCGCGGCGGCCGGGGTCGAGAGCTACGACCACTACATGCGGTATCTGACCGGCTGCCAGTACTACTACCTCGATGAGGCCCTCGACGTGAGCCTGGTGACCTACCTGAAGCCCGGGGCAGTCGCCCAACTCGCGACCTGACAGAGAGTCTCCCAACACGCCCCGGCGTGTCGGGAGACTCTCTGTCTGCTGCCTGTCGGATTCGCGCGGCGCCGTTCGTCGGTCAGGTAGAGAGTGGAACACCAGGGTTCCGCTCCAGCCCCGGAGGACGTGACGATGTACTACCTCGCACTGCTACAGACCCCCGAACGAGACCTGACCCCGGCCGAACACGAGTCCGAGAGCCAGGCCTACCGCAGCTTCCACAAACAGGCGGCAGCCGCAATCCGCAATGGCGACGCGCTCGCCCCGGTCGCCGAGGCGGCGCGCATCAGTGGCGGACCGGAAGCACCGCTGATCACCGACGGACCGTTCGCCGAGGGTGCCGAGGTCACCGGTGGGTTCTACGTGTTCGAGGCCGACAACCTCGACGACGCACTCAAGCTGGCCGAGCAGGTGCCTGCCGCGGGCTACGGCGCGGTGGAGGTGTGGCCGTTGGTGCACTGGAATGAGCCGGCCGGACCCACCACCGGCGACGACTGGCTGGCGCTGCTGCTGGAACCCGCGGATCAAGTCACCGCCCCCGGCTCCCCGGAATGGGAACAGGGGGCTGCGCGACATCTGGAGTTCGGCGCCGCTGCCGGCGCACACATCCTCGGCGGTGCACCGCTGCACCTGCCGTCGACGGCAACGACAGTGCGAGTACGTGACGGCGAAGTGCTGTTGACCGACGGTCCGTTCTCCGAGGCAGCGGAGGTAGCCAACGGCTTCTACCTGCTGTCGGCCCGCGATCGTGAGGACGCCACCAAGGTGGCCTCGATGATCCCCGCGTCGGTGGTTCATCTGCGCCGGCTCGCGGGTGTGTCCGGTCTGTAAATGGGTGCACTGGACGGCGTCTTCCGGCGCGAGTGGGGTCCCACCGTCGCGGCGCTCGCGCGCTGGTCGGGTGATCTCGGTGTCGCCGAGGACGCCGTCCAGGAGGCCTGCGCCGAAGCCGTCCTGCGCTGGTCGGCCGACGGGCTGCCCGACAATCCGGGGGCATGGCTGACGGCCGTGGCCCGCAACCGGGCGCTGGACCGGCTGCGACGCGAATCGGCCAGGTCGGGAAAGGAATTCGCCGCGCAGATAATCGCCCCGTCTGACGTCGGCGAGGTGCCGCACCGAGTCCGCGACGACGAACTTCGGATGATGTTCACCTGCGCGCATCCGGCCCTGGAACGGGGCGCGCAGCTGGCATTGACGCTGCGGTTGGTCTCTGGTCTGACCGTGCCGGAGATCAGCCGGGCCCTGCTGCTCAGCGAGGCCGCCGTCGCCCAGCGGATCACCAGGGCCAAGCAGAAGATCCGCCACGCGAACATCCCGCTGCGAGTGCCTCCTCCGGAACTGCTGGCCGAGCGGACTCCGCACGTACAGGCGTGCATCTACTCGGTGTTCACCGAGGGGTACTGGTCGACGGCCGGACCGTCGGCGATCCGCGACGAGCTGTGCGACGAGGGCGTGCGCCTGGCGGGCGCCCTGTGTTCGGAGATGCCCACTACCCTCGACGCTCACGCACTGTATGCGCTTGTGCTGCTGCATGATTCGCGACGACGAACACGACTCGACGCGACCGGGGCGCTGGTCGGGCTGGAGGAACAGGATCGCCACCGGTGGGACCGCGGCCGAATCGCGCGCGGGCTGGACGCGCTGCGACACGCCGCGGGTTCGACCGGGCCGTATCTGCCCCAGGCGGTGATCGCCGCGGCGCACGCGACGGCGCCGAGTTGGGAAAAGACGAACTGGGAAACAATCTGCCGGGCGTACGACCGGCTGTTGGAGCTGACCGATTCCCCGGTCGTGCGGGCGAACCGGGCTCTGGCCATCGGACTGCGGGATGGCCCAGATCGCGGCCTGGCCGAACTCGACGTCGTCGCTCACGATCCGCGGCTGAACCGGTCGAACCTGGTGGCCACGGTGCGCGCCGACCTGTTGCGCCGCGCCGGTCGAAATGCTCAGGCGGTCTCTTGGTATCGCAGGGCTATGGAACTGAACGGCTCTGAGCCAAGCCGGGCATTTCTGCGTCGGCGAATCACCGAATGCGGCGGTTGAGTGCGGGCCAGTGGCGGCCTGCGGCCGCCGGTCGCCTCGCCGATCCCCGAGGGCACCCATGGCGCGGACGTGCGGCCGGACACCGCTGATGCTCGCTTACCCACTGTCCGACCGGCTGGCGTATGCGGCTGCCGCCGAGGAGGCCACCGGAGTTCTGTTCGACCTTCTTCGCCTTGGCCGCCCAGCGCTGGCAACGAATTGTCGCTGCTCATCGGCTGACCGGACGAGGCCCAAGGCCCGCTGCCAGCAGTGATCCGCTTCCACGGCGGCACAATGGGCGGTGACCTGTTGTTTCCGGTCGTGATGCCGTAGGTATTCGGGGCCGCGGTCCGCGATGTCGGCTGGTTCGCGTGGTCGCCGGGACGGTGGGGCGCGGCGAAGGTTGTCGCGGTAACGCCGTCCACAGCAAATTCGCGACAAACGACTCAGGGTGACTACCGTTTCGTTACCGCCGCGTTTCCTTCGCATGCGCAACAAAAAGCCAGGCCGCGGGGTGTTTTTGGTGTTGACAAGCACTTGGGGCTGTGGGACTCTTATCACAATTCTCAGGCAGTGCCCAGGAACCGTTAGGCTCCGAAGCACGAACTAATAGGGGGTAAAGTGACCGCAGGAATCGCGCCGACCAGACTTTCGATGATGTCCACCAAGTTCCAGGTGGGCACTGCAGCGGTCGCGGTCGCGGCTGCGGCCAGCCTCACACCGGTGATCGCCCACGCGGCACCGAGCATCGCTTCCTTCACCGAGGGCCTCGGCAACTCTGCCGAGCAGCTGCTCCAGCCGGTCGTCGTGTCGGCTGCTGCCAGCGCGACGCCGGTCTGCACAACCTCTGACATCCCCTGCGTTCTGGCGCAGACACTGCAGGGCGTCGGCCAGGGGCTGACTTCCGTAGTCGTCGGTTTCGTCACCGTCGGCGGATCGGTCGTCTACGCCACCCTGGCCATCACGGGTGGTGTCATCAAGGCGGTGGGCGACGCACTTCCCGGGCCGATCGGTGACGCCATCTCGGCGGCCGGACAGGCCTTCATCACCGGTGCCGACAACGTCGCCAGAGTCATCCACATCGGGCCCTACTCGACGGCCTCCTAAGCCGCGATCTTCTGAGACGACTCGTCGGTTGTTGTCATCCAACAGCTGGCGGGTCGTTTCTTTTGCCCAGTCGTTGTCGCTGCCCTTGCCGCGCAGCCAGCAACCGAGTACGGGGATACCGACTAAGTGAGATTTTTTCCACGCCGGCAGTCGAATGATGACTTCGACGACGATGGTCTAGACGACCAAGACAACGAGTGGGACACCCCCTGGTACAGGCGACGCAGCGTCGCTTGGACCGCTATTGCGTTGCTCGTAATGGTCGTCGTCTTCGGCGGTTGGCTTGGCTGGCGCGCGCAAACGGCAAAGACGAACCTTGAGCAGGCGCGCACCAGTGCCCAGCAGGCCAAAGATGCCTTACTGCAAGGCAAGACCGCCGACGCCTCGCGTTTCGCGGCGACGGCCCAGTCTCATGCGCAGGCCGCTCGCGACGCCACGCATTCACTACCCTGGAATATCGCATCCGTCGTTCCTTGGGTGGGAAGCCCCTTCAAGACGGGTCAACAGATCTCAAACGTCGTGCTCGGACTAACCGCAGACGTGCTGAAGCCGACCGCAGAGGCTGGCACTAGCGTCGCGCCGAATCAGCTACTCGCCAACGGCAGGCTCGATGTGGCGGCGCTGCGCAAGGAAGAACCGGCGCTAAGCAAGATCGCGTCCGACGCTGCACGCCTCAACGCCGAAGCGAAAGCGATTCCGGATCCTGGGTATCTCACCTCGCTGGGTGATGCCCGGGCCCAACTGCAAGCGCAGACGTCCGATATTGCCCAGCTGATGGGCAACACGGCGCTCGCGGCCAGGTTGGCGCCATCGCTGATGGGTGCAGACGGTCCGCGCACCTACTTTATGGGCTTCCAGACCAACGCCGAAGCCCGCGGCACCGGCGGGCTGCTCGGTGGATTCGGCATTCTGCGGTTCGACAACGGTAAGCCGAGTGTGGACACGCTCGGGCCAAACACCGAACTCGACAAGAAGTTCACGCCGATCAGCCTCGGTCCGGAATTCGACGACCAGTACGGCTTCACCAATCCCACCACTGATTTCCGCAACAGCAATCAGAGTCCGCACTTCCCCTATGCGGCGCAGATCTGGAAGTCGCTGTGGGCACAGCAGACCGGCATGAATGTCGACGGAGCGATCGCGATCGACCCGATCGCGTTGAGCTACATCCTCGGAGCCACCGGCCCGGTCGTGATGCCCGACGGCGAGACGGTCACGGAGAAGAACGTCGTCGAGCTCACCGAATCGACTCTGTACATCCGCTTTCCCACCGATCAAGTGGCCCGCAAGCGCTATCTGCAGGACATCGCCACCGAGGTGGTCAAGAAGATCACCAAGCCGGTGGAGTCGCCACGCAAGCTGCTCGACGCGTTGGGCAGAGCGGTAAGCGAGCGGCGAATCTCGGTGTGGAGCACCTCGCCCGAAGACCAAAAGCTTCTGGAGCAGACGCCGCTGGCCCATGTTGTTCCCGACGATCCGGCACCGTACGCCGAGGTGATCGTCAACAACCTGGGCGGCAACAAGATCGACTACTACCTGGACCGCCAGATCGAGTACGTCGCCGACGGTTGTGACGGTGATACGCGCATGTCGACGGTCACGGTTCGGTTGACCAATACCCTGACCGATCCGGGCCCGTTGCCCGACTACGTCGCGGGGCGATTGGGGTTCTTCCCGAACCTCCTCTCCGATACCCCTAGAGGCACGATGATCACGTCGGTCCGTCTAATCGCCACCAAGGACGCGAAGGTGATCAGCGTTGTGTCCAACGGACAGCGGACCCGAGTATTCCAAGCCGCGGAGCGCGGCCATCCGAGCTGGGAAGCGCAGGTGGCCATACCACCGGGCCAGACGGCTGAATTGACCTTCCGGCTCTCCGAGCCGACGGCCCCAGGCAAGGCACGAGTTCCGATTCAGCCGCTGATCGGAAACGTCACTCCGAAGATTTCGGTGCCCGAGTGCACTCGTTGAACCGCACACATCGCGGTCAGGCTCCCGAAGGCAACCGTTCCTGCCGTCAGACCGTCGCGACAGCTCATGCGTTGATAGGCTGCAGCCCTGACAACGAGGTCGACCAGGCTGAGTTCTTGCACCGCGCGCGACAACTGCGGCCGGCGGAGACGTCGGCCCGGGCAAGTCTGCTTCCGGGGGGCCGCAGCGGCTGGCAGCGGGGTCGTAGCCGGTTGATGTCGGTGCCAAGGGGGTCATGGTGAATCTTCAAGACTTTGTGAGACTGCTTCGCACCCGGTGGATCACCGTGTGCGCCACCATGCTCGTGACTGTCTTGGGTGCCCTGGCTTACACATTGGTGACCACGCCGCAGTACCAGGCCTCGACCAGACTGTTCGTCTCCACGAACTCGGGCTCGTCACTGAGTGACCTCTACCAGGGCAACCGGCTTTCCCAGGAACGCGTGCTCTCCTACACCGAATTGCTCATGGGCGAGACCTTGGCGCAGCGCACGATCGACAAGCTCGACCTCGACATGTCCGCAGAACAGCTGAAAGAAAAGGTCAAGGCGACGGCCAAGCCCGACACCGTCCTCATTGACGTCGCGGTGCTCGATCCCTCGCCGGTGCGAGCACGCGATATCGCGAATGCGCTGTCTGACGAGTTCGTCGTGCTGGTCGGCGAGCTGGAGACGCCCCCCAAGCCCGGGGTTCAGCCGGACGCACGCGTCGTCGTCGAACAGCGTGCGTCGATCCCGAAGGCCCCGGTGGTCCCGAATCGGCGCCGCAACATCGCGCTGGGCCTGGCGGCGGGACTGATGCTCGGAGTGGGGTTGGCGATATTGCGCGACCGGCTGGACAACACCGTCAAGGATCGGGAGAACCTCGAAGAGATCACCGGTGTGGGCGTGGTCGGCAGCATTCCGCTGGATAAGGATCGCCGCAAGGAACCGGCCATCTCATTCGAGAACGACAACTCGAGCATCGCTGAGGCGTTCCGCAAGCTACGGACAAACCTGCAGTTCCTGGCCGTGGACAACCCGCCTCGCGTCATCCTGGTCACGAGCTCGGCCCCCAACGAAGGCAAATCCACCACGGCGATCAACATCGCGTTGGCTCTGGCGGAGGCCGAGCACAATGTCGTACTGGTTGACGGCGACATGCGCAGGCCCTCCGTCGACAGATACCTCGGCTTGGTGGGAACCGTAGGTTTCAGCACGGTGCTCAGCGGCGGAGCCGCCCTCTCCGAGGTCCTGCAGCCCACGAAGTTCTCGCGGTTGACCGCACTCACCTCCGGTGCCACGCCGCCGAACCCCAGCGAGCTCCTCGGATCGTTGGCCGCCAAGAACGTGCTCGCCGAGCTGCGTCAGAAATTCGACTACGTCATCGTAGATTCATCTCCGCTGCTCGCGGTCACCGACGGCGCGATTCTGGCAGCCAACGCCGACGGTGCACTCGTCATGGCGCGATTCGGGCACACCAAGCGCGAGCTCCTTGCTCACGCGATCGGAAGCCTGCGCGACGTGGGGGCCACGGTGCTGGGCGCGGTGTTCACCATGGCTCCCGCCCGCGGTGGATCCAGTTACAGCTACAACTACGGCTACTACGGCGAAGACCGGCGTGAGGCGGTCAGTGATCCCGAGGCCGGGGCTACCTCCCCTGCCATGGATGTAGGCGCCGAGGTGGCCGATCACGGTTCGGTCAATGGCAACGGCGTCGCTGATCCGAAAAGCGTTGGCTCCGTGAGTGTTGCGGAGCCGGCGGGTAGGAAGTCAGAGTCCTCCGACTAACCCAGGGCCATCCACGCATGAGCGAGAGCAAGCCACGCCGGGTATCCGCGGTCATCCGCGCGTACAACGAAAGCAAGCACATCGGACGGTTGCTGAAGGGGTTGGAACAGCAGACCGTCGCACCCGACGAGATCGTCCTCGTCGACTCCGGCTCCACCGACGACACCGTTGCCATCGCCGAGGCTGCCGGTTGCCGGATCGTGCACATCGCCAAGGAGGAATTCTCCTTCGGCCGTGCATTGAACCGCGGTTGCGCCGCGGCCAGCGGTGAAGTCTTGCTGTTCGCGTCGGCCCACGTCTACCCGGTCTACAACACCTACGTCGAGCACATCGTGAAAGCGTTCGATCGGCGCGGTGTCGCGATCGCCTACGGCCGTCAGGTCGGTGACGAGCGCACGAAGTTCTCCGAATCGCGGGTCATGTTGAAGTGGTTCCCGAACCAGAACATCTGGGATCAGGGACACCCGTTCAGCAACAATGCCAATGCTGCGGTTCTCAAATCGGTCTGGGAAGAGTCGCCCTACGACGAGTCGCTCACCGGCCTGGAAGACCTTGACTTCGCGAAGAAGGCATTGGGTCGCGGTTACAAGATCTCCTACGTCGCCGACGCTCCGGTGGTGCACGTGCACGAAGAGAGCTGGAGCATCATCCGAAACCGTTACCGTCGAGAAGCCATGGCGTATGCCCGCATTATGGAGGGTGCCAAGATGTCCCTTCCTGATGCCGTGGGACTGGCCGTGACGAACATCGCCAGCGACTACAAGGAGGCGGTCAAACTGAATCGGCTGCGCGGCAACGTCTTGAGCATCCCCCAGTTCCGTTTGGCCCAGTTCGTCGGCGCGTGGGAAGGGTTTCGTTCCCCGGACCATGTGTCGGCCCGGCTGCGGGAACGCTTCTACTATCCGGCTGATTCACGGAACGCCGACATCCCGGCGGAGCCAGGGCTGAAAATTCAGTACTCCGAAGACGTCTGACTCAGACCGGTAGGAAGTAATGACCACGACCGTCGCGATCATCCCCATGCGCCACAACAGTGAGCGGGTGCCGGGGAAGAACTACCGCCTACTGGCGGGCATCCCGCTCTATCACCACGTGGTGCGGACGTTGAGCGCTGTCAAGGAGATCGACTCGATCGTGATCGACACTGACAGCGACTTCATCATCGAGGACTGCGCGTCGCACTTTTCGCAAGTACAGGTACTGCTGCGACCTGAGCACCTTCGTGACGGCAACATCGCCATGAACGACGTCCTGCTCAACACGCTGGACCAGATCGATGCCGACACTGTGTTGCAGACGCACTCCACGAACCCGTTCCTCAAAGCGGACACGGTCGCTGCCGCGCTCCGGATGTTCGGTAGCGCGGACAGTGAGTTCGACTCCGTCTTCAGCGTCACCCGTCTGCAGGCTCGACTGTGGGATGCCGACACCCACCCGGTCAACCACGACCCGGCTGTCCTGCTGCGGACCCAGGACCTTGCGCCGCTGTTCATCGAGAATTCCTGTTTCTTCATCTTCACCCCGGAGTTGTTGCGCGAGCGCGGAAATCGCATCGGTAGCAAGCCGCTGATGTTCGAGATGTCGGCTGTGGAGGCGGTCGACATCGACACCGAAGACGACTTCGCGCTGGCATCGGCCATCGCCGAACGCAACCCGGTCACCACGTGAGCACGCCGTTGGTGCTTGTCACCTGCCGACAGATGCAGGTCGAACTTCCTCGCCACCGCGAACGCATCGAGAAGTTGGGTTATGAGGTCGTCGCGCCCGATCTCGGCGGTCGGCAACAGTTCACCGCCGCAGAACTTCTCGAGTACCGCTCCCGGCTGGTGGGCATCATCGCCGGCGACGACGAGCTGAGCCGGGACTTCTTCGCGGGCGCGCCCAACCTCCAGACCGTCATCCGCTGGGGAATCGGCATGGACTCCGTCGATCACGAGGCAGCACGCGAGCACAAGGTGAGCGTGCGCAACACTCCTGGAGTCTTCGGCCAGGAAGTCGCTGACTCGGCCTTCGGTTACATCCTGAACCTCGCCCGCGGCTACATCACGGTGGACAGCGCGGTCCGACGCGGTGAATGGCCCAAATGGGAGGGCATCACGCTGGCCGGCACGCGACTCGGAATCGTCGGGTTCGGAGCGATCGGTCGCGAAATCGCCAAGCGCGGCCACGGTTTCGACATGGATGTGGTTGCCTACGACCCCTTCGTGACGGCGGGACCGGCCGACGTCGCCATCATGGACCTCGACACCGTGTTGCGCACCAGTCGCTTCATCGTCTTGGCCTGTCCGCTGACGCCGGAGACAACTCACCTGATCAACGAAGAACGGTTGGCGCTCGTCCAACCCGACGCGTACCTGGTCAACGTCGCACGAGGCCCGGTCGTCGCCGAAGCTGCCCTGATCAACGCACTCACGACGAACCGCCTTGCCGGGGCAGCACTCGACGTGTTCGAAATTGAGCCGCTACCCATGGACAGCGCACTGCGGTCGCTTCCCAACGTCGTGCTGGGAGCCCACAACGGATCGAACACCCGCCAAGGCGTCGAGCGGGCCAGCGCGACCGCGGTCGATTTCCTTATTGAGGAATTGACACGGTGACCCAGGCCGTCATCATCACCGGCGCCGCGGGCGGAATCGGGGCTGCCCTGTGTGAACGCATGCGCGCCGACGGCTATCTTGCGATCGGCATTGACCGCAACCCCGCCCCGACGGCCGATATCGACCTCCAGCTCGACATGCGCGAGTCGGAAGAGCTTGTGGCGCTGGGACGCCGGCTGTCCTCCGAGTACCAGGTGAAAGCCGTCGTGCACAATGCGGCCGCCCAACCGATCGCACCGGCGGGCGAGACCTCTCTCGACACGTGGGTGGATACCCTACGTGTCAACGTGATCGCCGTCGATGCGTTGATTTCGGGAACCCGCGCCAGCCTGGCCACCAACGACGGCTCAGTGGTCGCTATCAGCAGTGCGCACGCCCGCGCCACCACGGGCGGGGTGACGGCGTACGCCACTACCAAAGCCGCGCTCGAAGGCTGGGTCCGCTCCGCCGCATTGGATCTCGGACCGGAGATCCGTGTCAATGCCGTCGCCCCCGGAGCGATCGACACGGCGAAACTTCGTGAAGGATTCGCCCGATGGGGCGATGAGTCGGCCGAGGAACGCAAGGCGATCCTGCGGCAGCGCACCGCGTTGCGTCGTATCGGCGAGCCGAGCGAAATTGCCGCAGCGGTCTCATTCCTCATCGGGGATGACGCCCGCTTCATCACGGGGACCGTTCTTGTTGTCGACGGCGGAGCGACGGCGCGGTTGGGGTCGGAATGACGCGTCCGAAGTCTGCTCGACTGGCGGGGTATCCGGTCACCGGCCAGTCGCGGATGCCGTAGCCATGGTCAAATTCGGCACGACGGGCCGTGCTGCTGCAACGTACGTCGTGCTCGCGGGTCTGCAACGCGGAATAGGGCTGATGATTCTGCCCTTCGTCACCCACGCCATGTTGCCCGACGAATACGGCGCCGCGTCGATGCTGTCGGCAGCCTCACTGTTGTTGACGGCGATCATCGCCGCCCCGCTCATCCAGTTGATCGTCCGGGCGGCGGCCAGGGGGGAAGACAATGGACCCCCATTGCTTCGGCTCATCGGGACGTATTGCTATGTCATTCTTCCGGTCGGCATCGGTCTCATCGCGGGAGCCTTCGCACTCTTCGTTCCGAGCTTGCTCGGTGTGAGCGGCCGCATCTGGGCTATAGAGCTTCTGGCGATCGGGTTCCAACCGGCCTCCTCGACATTCGCAATGTGGGTGGCCCAAGCACGCGAAGACCTCCGCCGGTTCGTTTGGCTTTCGGCATCGTCTGTTTTCGTCGCAGCGGCTTCGAAGATCGCCCTCGTCGTGGTGTTGAAGTTGGGCGTCCTCGGCTGGGTGGTCACCGACCTACTCGCCGCGGTGTTCTCCGCGGCACTCGCCCTCGCCCTCGTCCGACTGCCGCGGGCACGTGTCACGTCGGATCACGTTCGCTACGCACTCCAGTTCACTTTGCCCCTGGTCCCCCACAGCGCTTCCTTGTGGGCCCTGACATCGCTGAGCCGACCCGTTATGGCTGCTGTGTCAACGCTTGACCAGGTAGGCATGTTGTCGTTCGGGCTGAATCTCGCGATGGTCGCCAGCCTGGTTCTCGCCGAAACGAACCGAGCCGTCCTCCCCCGCTACTCACGCGAGGTTTTTCCGGCGCCGACCACTGAGACTCTTGGGCCGGTGAGGTGGCAGATATTGACCGCTTTCGCGATCCCCGCGCTAGTCGGCTGCGGAGTTGCCGTGGCGGGCCCTTGGCTCTTCGCCCAGGACTACTGGCCCGCGTTCTTTTTGACCGGAATACTGCTGGTCGGCCAAGCCGCCTACGGTCTGTACCTGATTCCGATGAATTACTTGACACAGTCTGCGGGATTGCCGCGATACAGCGCCTTGGCGTCGGGCGGCGGGTCCGCGGTGATTCTGCTGTCCATCCTTGCGTTAGGTCGCAGATTTGGTGCCGTTGGCGTGGCCTACGCAACGTCGATCGGATATCTGACGATGGCGATCGTGGCGATCGTCCTGACTCGCGCACTCACGGTAGATGTGGCATGGCGTTCCTGGGTCCGATACTGGCCCGAGGTCTCTTTGGCCGGCGCTGCACTTGCGTCGAGTGTCGCCGCCCTGGCCTCTGCGGTGCATTCGCCCGCGTCGTGGTTCTTCGCGTTTGCTTCGGTCGTGCTGCTGCTCTCATCGTTGTTCCGCACCACCCGCCGAGAGAGGTTGTGAGGCTTAAACGGCCACGAGGATCACGTCACATGCTGTTACAGTCAGGAATTGCACGAATTCAGGGAAGGGCACCGATGGCAGATCGTTGGGTCACCATCGCATGGCTTCCAATTGCCTTTCTGGCCGGCTTCGCAGTCGCAATCGACAACCGCGCTGGAATTGCCGCGTTGGCGATCGCAGTAATCGCGCTTCTCGTGCGATTTCGCCTTAGGCCTATCAACTTCGCAACTGTTCGCCCCACAAATAGCCTGCGCCCAGACTGGATTCTCGTGCTTGTTCCCACGGTCCTGGCGTTCCGGACGTTCAGCGAAAAATTCACTTTGGCCATGATGGCATTTCTCGTGGCGGCAGCGTTCTTACGCAAATCGGAATTCAAGTATACTTTGCATTTCGGCCCCATGCTCTGCCTACTTGCCGCATCCGCGATTGTTTACTCAAGGCCGGCCAATTACATACCCATCATAATTTTCGCGCTCGTCGTTTTATTGATTTTAAGGGTAGCTTCGACCGTCGATGGTCGCGCGATTGTTTCGTCGTTGATCGATGGATGTGGTCTCTATCTGGTCGCCAATGTGGTGGGTGTAGCGGCCGGCCTGCAGTCACCTGCGGCAGAGATGCGCATCGGCGGCCTCGTCGAGTCGACCGGCTTCGTTCGTACGATCTACCCGTTCACAACGACCCTCAACGCGCCACCGACGATTGCATCAATCTATGTGGTTGCGTTCGCTTTCGTGATCCTGGAACCCGGCCTGCTGCGGCGTATCGGACGATCTACATTTCTCATCGCCGCGTTGATCGTGCTCGCCGGGGCAGGCAGCAGGACACCGATCACCATCTCTGCGATCCTCTCGATCACGGTCATCTGCTTTCCCAAGATCATTAGGTGGCTGGGCCAGGCCACGACCATCTTCGCGGCCGTTTCGGTTTTACTGTTGCCCTGGATAGTCAATGCAATCTACTTTGTCATAGCACCAGCCCTGACATCATTGGCCCGCGGGCGCGTGAGTGACGCGGAATCCATCACCTCCATCGAGGGCCGCGAGATCATATGGCGCCGCTCTCTGGATTATTGGGGAAACTGGGTGAACGACCCGATGTCAATACTGCTCGGCTACGGCGTAAACGGGCAGTATCGCTCTGGAGCATCACTCGGCTATAAAGAATTCATCTCCTCTATTGTCCGCAATCCGGAACTGGCTTCAGTTCACAATTCCTTTCTTCAACAATTATTTGATGGCGGCATCATAGGGTGGCTACTGCTCACCGTTGCGATAGTCTGGGCTTCTACCCGACTGGCCCGTCAGCGCGCATGGGGTACGTGGGCTCTGGCCGGCACCGTCGGCCTGACTGTCTTGACGTTCAGCGGAATGACTGAAGTGTCGGTGTCGCCAGGACCATCGCAGGACACCTTCTGGATCCTGACAATGCTCGTCGGGATCAGCTGCCAGGCTGCAGGCAAGCTTCTGCAATCAAAACCGACCGCCGATGTGCAAAACCAAGGTGACTTATCACCAGCGAGGTGAATCACCTGCTCGCTATCGAGGGGGACCGACCGGCGCTAGCTGGCTCCGTCGTGTCGCTTCTGCAGTGTCGGAGTCCACGACTGGTGCAGCATCCGAAAAGTGAAGCCTCGACCCTCTGCTTCGCTGAGACGTTCATCGAGAAGGTCTCCGTGTACTGAATTCACATACTTGATTTCGTTGCCCGCAGGAATCGAATCCGAGAAGAACGCCGGATGCGCATCTCGGATGGACTGCATGAGTTCGGGGTAACTGTGCCGGTCAGAGTTCGCCCAGAAGCCGGTGTCCTGGGGCGCCCGGCCATCGAAGCCCCACAGCCTCACATCTCTGCTCAGAGTGCACCCGAGCGGTAGTAGCGAATTGTTCAACACGTTTCCCAAATGAGGCAGTTCGAAATTTTCCGTGAGATTTACGCTGATATCCGTGTGCTCCCCGTACGGGATAGGAATGAGCAGCTGTCGGACATCACGGAATTCCGACCGCACGATGACATCAAACTGAGCGGGATAGACGAACAACGTTCGGCCGTTCGATTCTTCGAGCCGACGTAGGGCGTCAGCGCGGAAAGCGCGGGCATGCGCATTGTGGCCGAAATGGTAGATCGCATCACCGGCTGTCAGGAAATGAGGGTTCAGGTGGTTCCACAGATCGACGTCGCGGACGATCGTGTTGCACACGACGACAGTTCCATCGGAGAACGAGCGGTCAGCGGCCAGTTGCAATGACGGGCCAGTGCCGAAGAGATAGACCGGCCGCGAGCCCTCGGCTCGGATCTTCTCGACACGGTCGCTAAAGGTGCGGCGCGCTGCGCTTGCCCACCTTCGACGGGCCCGTCGGCGCGTCAAAGAAACGCCAAGGTCCATGAGATCCCATCCGTCGGTTGGATTTGTCTCGTAGTCGAGATCGACGACCCAATTCAACCGATGGTGCGCGAAGGTTGCGAGTGCCTTGGAGTCAGCGCTCGCGACGGCAGCGCTTCGGACATAGTCTGCCGCGGGTGCCACCGCCACGTGCCGGACGTCGAGGCCGCGATCGAGGTGATCGAGCAAGAACCGGATACGTGCTTCAACTTCGGCACTCTTTGCGGCCGAGGCCCCACCAGTGACGAGTAGGACTTCAGGTCGGCGAAGGGGCACTCGGAGGACGTCTACAGCCTCGTTGAAGCCTCGCCAGAACGCCGACTTCAACCGTCGATCCAACAAGGGAAACCGACTACGCGCAGAACTGGTGGCGGAAGCCATCCAGCGTCACCCCCAAGGCCAGCAGCAGACCGTGATCTGCACGTCCGATAGAGCCTGATCCACTTGGCGGCGAACCGACGGCTCAGCCATCCACGAACGAGCCGAGGACGCGCCGCAGCCTCGAACCATAGCGGCGGAGGCACCGGGTTGCGTCGTCGCGCTCGCGGAAAGCGAGCACATTGCCCCAACACTTGTCGACGTCTGCCGGAGGGGCGGTGTACAACCCCCGCCACCGATGTGCCGTGCCGTACTCGACGATGGGTTCCCAAACCGAGTAGACAAGGTGATACCCGAGCGCTTCGACATACGAACTGCTGTCGGTCAGAGAGTAACCCAAGGGCACCGTCTTGCGGTCTTCGAATTCGTAGAGAACGAAGCGTGGAGAGTAACTCCAATCAAATCCCTTGAGCGCAAAGTAATCGAATCCCTCTATATCAACCTTGAGGAAATCGACGTTCTCGACTTTCCGGGCGCGCAGATCCTCCGCAAGGGTCACCAGATCGACGTGTGCCGTGGCCTCATGTGAATCGTGAAACGGCGACAGCGTACTCACCCCAGTCGATACCGATGACGTGAACAGCGACACCTGATTGGCAGGCTTGTCTGACACGCCGGAGGTAGACAGCTGAACGCGAGGATTGTCGCCGATTCGACGTTCGAATTCTCGGCGGTTCGAAGGGTCGGGTTCGTACGCCACGACCGACCAGCCTTTGTCGAGAAACTCCGCCGTCACCGTGCCGACATGTGCGCCGACATCAACTAGGACGCATCGTGAGGAATCCGAGCGGGTCGACGCCAGGTTCGCGATCATCTCCGGCTCATCGATCCAGTTCCAGTGAGCCAGTTCTCGCTTCACAGCCCGGAGCCGTCGGGCCAACGGCGCTGGAAGCCGCCCGACAATAGCTGATCTCGTCTTCCCCACGCACGAAACCTAACACGGCGCGTGCCGACCTGAGATGTTCAGAGAAGCCGCACATCAACCAATACGCGGGGACCTCGCAGGCAGTGTTGGCTGGTCTTGACCCATCCCGACCCTCCGATGTTCACCGTCCGAACCGGGGGCCTGCATTCGCCCACCTGTCCAAACCTCTGTCGCCCACGACCGCCGCGGGCAGATACTAGTTACGATTACAACGATGCCGACGCTCGAGACACGCCGATGACAGTCTCCTCCCGGCTGACACCGCCGGTGACACACCATGGGGAAGGTCCATTCTGGGATCTGCGCCGCAACCGACTGATGTGCATGGATGTGTTGGCGGCCGCTGTCGTGACGATCGAAACAGACGGCAGCATCGATCGGCACCCGGTACCAAGCCGAGCGGCAACGGCGATCAGAGCCTGCCGCGACCACGGATTCGTCATATCGACCGAGCGGGGGGTGGTCCTTGCTGACGACGACCTGGTTACTTTCGAGCACTTTGCGACGGTGACCGACGACCCGACCGTGCGCACCAACGACGGCGGATGTGACCCACTCGGGGCCTTCATCATCGGCACGATGCCCTACGACGAAAGTCCCGGACGCGGCGCCGTCTACCGCGTCACTCCCGACCGGAAAGTGACCGAAATCCTTGCACCGGTTTCCATTTCAAACGGTGTGCAGTGGCCGGAAGACGACCGCGCACGCGTCTATTACGTAGATACGCCAACCCGACGAGTCGATACTTTCGATGTCGACCTCGACACCGGCGCGTGGTCGGGCCGGCGAACCCACATAGCTGTCGAAGACGTGCCGGGTGTACCGGATGGCATGGCCATCGACGAGGAAGGCGGCTTATGGGTAGCTTTCTGGGGCGGCGGAGCCGTCAACCACTACGACAGCTCCGGCCGGCTGGTCGAGACGGTCGAAGTACCCGGTGTCAGCCAGGTGAGCTCCTGCACCTTCGGCGGGGAGGACCACAGTGTCCTCTACATAACGACATCGAGGCAGGGACTGGCCCCGGACCAAGAACCCGATGCCGGCGCTGTGTTCGTGTGGCACACGACAGTTCGCGGCGCCAACCAGCACGAGTTCGCCTACACGCGATCATGAGCGATCAGGGTTCGGCGATCGATGCCGCCCGCTGCTGCCAGTGACGGGACCGGTGAATTAGACGATCTCGAAAACGGAGCCGGCTTCGCGGCCCGTTTCAGCTTGCCAGTCCACGTAGTCCTCGACAGTCTCGGGGCGTTGAAACTCGATCTTCTGCCCAGCCTTCAACCGGATCGAATTGTCGTAGGTCGCATAACCCACCGGCTCGTGGGAATGGTAACTGTAGGCGACATACGCGTTATCGAAAACATTGTTTCGTATGGTGATGTCGGCGGGTGTATCCCACACATAGGTGAGCAGATGGACACGCACATTCTGATCCGGGCGAACGTCTGAAAATGCGGAATAGCCCGCACGCTCGCAGTTATTTCCCTCGATCAGGATGCGCTGAAACCCCGAAGCGGACTCACTGCCCTTCGACCAGAATTCGAAAGACTGGCTGCAATCGTGGATGTAGTTGCCCCGAACAGTGATGTCTTCCCAACCACTCGCAGACCCGGCGTCGCCCTGGGCGCTCCACGCGACGTCGTAGACCTGCGCGATCTCATTGTTCTCGACGTTCCAGCGCTTGGCTCCCACCCAGGACTGAATCCCATTTCCGTAGCGCCGATTTGTCCCATCCTGCAGGAGCGAACCGCCAATATAGTCAACCGTGCAGTCCTTAATGTTCACGTCTTCTGCGGAGCCATGGATACCGCAGCCTCCCGTGCCGGTGATGTGCACATCGTGAATATTGTTCGACCCCGCCATACAAGAGATGACGCAGCCAGTTGCACCACCTGCATTACCGTTCGGCGCCGCCTTGATGTCCGCTGCCAACGTCGTGGGGTTCGCCGGAGCCGCGACAAACAAGGTGTGGCCGGGAATATCGCAATAAAAGTCCCAGGGCTCACTCAGTTCGGAGTAGTCCAGCTTCAATGCGGGCTTCACAGTTCCGTCGACGACCAGATAGCCGATATTGGCGTCATTGGACCATGTATAACCGTCGTGCGTATTGGGCGCACCGAGGTCGATTTTCCAGACGTTGTCAGTGTCTTTGACCCACCCATCGGGACGATTCAGTAGCTTCTCCATCGTCAGGACCGGTCGCTCACCGGCCCCGTACGCCCCGACTTCGCATCCGAACGGCAGCTTCAGTTCACCGTAGAAGGTATCGCCCCGGCGGAAGAGCACTGTCGACCCTTTGTCGGGCAGGGCCGCATTCACCTTCTGAATGGTTGCCCAGGCCGTCTCGGGAGTCAGGCCGTCCGCATCATCGCTGCCGGTCTTCGCGACGAAGAACGTCGGCCGCGAAGGGGCGTCACCGGCCGTCGAGGCTGCGGCAAACGGAGCCTCGGTCAGTTCCAGAATCGGCAACGCTGCGGCCGCAGTGGTGATCCAGACTGCGTTTCGCAGTAACACACGACGGGAAAGAGACCGGCCCATCTGCGGCACAACCCTCTCGCTTGCGTCATCAGTTCGACATCCTGCTCGGCTCTTGCCGAGCGGCCCCCTTTGATCACAGTCTACGAACGCCGCGAAGTGGTCGCAGCTGCGACACAAATGGGTATCAGGTCGCCAGCCCGTGCGGCAGCCTGTCGAATACCTCGGACACTACGCGGCTCAATCCCCTGCGACCTGGCACGACGGCCCATATCGCGGACTAGGAGAGGGTTGCGGAATCCACGCTCCGACGAGTGCTCGTCCACATTGTTGCGTTGGTCACTGCGGCGCCGCTTACGCCTACGGGAGGCGCCACATGACCACACGCTGCCTCACGTTGATCGCTTGAGTAGCTGATCCCATACACTCAGGTAAGTATCGACCGTGCGGTCCCAGCTGAAGTGCGAGCGGATTAGCTCCTTCGCTGCTTGGCCGAGGTCGCTAGCGCGTGCGGGGTCACGCATCAGCTCGATCACGCGAACAGCCAGTTCTGCGGGGTTCTCTCCGATCAGCGCATGCTCACCGTTTTGCAGCCCGACGATCGGTTCGGCACTCTGCGGGTTCAGCACGACAGGGCACCCCATGGCCATCGCTCGGATCGCCTTCATGAGGATTCCGGCTTCCACCATCGCCGGCGCCAGCGTGACCGCCGCATGCCGGAACTCATCGTCATAGTCGGCAACCTCGCCGATAACCGTCACGCCCGGGCTGGACTCCAGGTCGAGCACACGGGGACCGGGTCGTGCACCGAAGATACGGAGCGAGGCGTCGGGTAACTCAGCGCGCACCAGCGGCCAGACCTCCCTGGCCAGATAGAGCGCGGTCATCTCGTTCTCCAAGCGCCACATGGCGCCGCCGAAGCACGCAACGTACGCCCGATCCCCCGCCCACCCTGCCGGCGGTGGATCGACTCCCAGCGGTGCAACCTCGACGATTCGGCCCGCTCCGGCGATCTTCCGTCGGTCGCGATCGTTGAAAACGAACAGCGCGTCGATCTGCTCGAGAATCGCGTCTCTCAAGCGCAGGGTCTTCGCCCGCTCCAGCCGCTGCAACCAGAAACGCAGCATGGAGAGTTCCGATCTCGGCTGCACAGCGACCTCGCCTGGCAGATCATGCAGCGTCAGGCTGGTCGGTGCGAGCCGACTGGCTCGCAGCAGGGGTTCGGCAGTCTGGACGTATTCGGCATGCAGTATGTCGGGGTTGACGACCTCGGCGATCGCGATCGCTTCGTCGGTCGACGTTCGCGACCACGAACCGCGCGCCGCATAGGGATAACGGTGCAACCGGTCGATCTGTCGCGGACACACCTTCGAGCCCGCGTGGTACGTAACCCCGTCCATACGCCAGCTTTCCTTGCCACTGCACTGTTGACCAGGTGCATAAACGTGTAGATCCGTGTGTCGGGCGAGGGCAGTCACCAGCGGCAGCGCAATGTCATTCGCCGCATGATCGTGAGGTATCAACGGCGAATAAGGCGTGAGCATAAGAACTCTCATCGCGCACTCACGCACCCTCGGTGTTGATCATGTGCGTTGTCATTCAACCTGCTCGGCGCCTGGGGCAGCCTGGATCTGCGACTGCCTGAGTCCGTCAAAAGTTCCCCTGACGACTGCCCTGGCCTTCCTTAGCCGTTCACTTCGTTCGCGAAGAAGCGCCCACCCGAGGGGGCGAAGCGACTCGACACCGCCTCGTCCGACGACCAGCCGCCGAGGAGACATCCCGATGTCCCTGGCGAAGGTAAATCGGTTACGCGCCGTCCAGTAATAGAAGGTCGTGCTCCTGCCGGACCCCGACGAACCACCGACTTCGTGCCACAACCGCGCGGCGGGAACCACGCCTAGCCGCACGCCTAATTGCCCGGCACGCCAGCACAAGTACGTGTCTTCCCAGTAGAGGAAGTAATGGCGCGGAAAGCCGCCGACCGCACGGAAGGTGGACGCCTGCATCATCGGCGACGTGCCTGTGATGAACTCGGTAGTGAAGGGACGCTCGGGTGCTTCTTCCAAACGCGCCCCGTGCAGCTGATGACGCACACGCAGCTCTCGCGTGCTGATCGTCCCACCGCAGTACCAGATCGCCTCATCGTCGCCCCCGCCGCTGAAGATCAGCGGAGACACGACGTCGAAGCCCCCCTTGTCGAGTTCCTCCTCGAGGAGCCGCAGGCAGTGCGCGTTCGGCCTGGTGTCCGAGTTCAGGAACCACAGGACATCCCGGTCATCGATGTCGTCTCGGTCGGCTAAGAGGTTGTTTCCAACACCGAACCCCAGGTTGACATCACTGAGCTGGAGTGTGACACCGGGCAAACCGTCCAGCCCGGCCTGCAGCGCACGCCGGTTCTCCGGAGTAGAGCCGTTGTCCAGAACGTGCACGGTAATGACGCGCCCGCCCGGCGTCTGCCGCGGAAACAGACGGACAAGACGAGACGTCAGCTCCGGAGTGTTGTAGTGAACCGTCAAAACCCGGAGCGCACCAGCTTCGTTGCTGCTCATCAGATTAGCGCCGTCCGCGTGGACTACCGTTCGAGCAGCTTTCGCCATTCTTGCGTCCCCCGAATCGAATAGGCTGCCGCGGATGACAATTGGTCAGAGGTGGCATTGACGGCAGCCTCGACCGCCGCCAGCCAGGAACTAGGGTCGTCCCACTCGTCAACACCGCCGGGAAACGCCACGCCCAGGACCGACTCCAGGAAGCCCGTTCGGCGGCCGACCACAGGTACACCTGCTTCCAGCGCACGCAACGCCACCCCACTTTGGAAGTAGTACCGATACGGCAAGAGGACAACCGCGGCAGACCCTAACAACTCGCCGAACTCTTGCTCACTCATGAATCGATCGATCACGCGCCAACCGGGTATCGCCGGCCATCCGCGCCCTGCCACGGTTGGTTGCCACCCGCCGGCGCTCAGCACTGGGGCGATCGCCGCCATCGCGTCGAGATCGCGGGCGGGCTTGTACTGACCCAACACCAGGACCGTCTCGCTCGAGAGCCGATTGGCGTGCACATCGGGCGCTCTCATCGGGTGTGGCGCGAGGTGCACCCGCTCGGGGCTGAAATACCTCGCGGTGATCGACTGCGCCTCGGGACTCATGGTAACGAGGTGAGGTGACGCCGAGCCGGAAAGCCGGGCCGCCCGCAGCGCCGCTCGAGGCGTCAAGCCATTCTGCCGTACGAGCGGTTCCGGGTCGTGCATTGCGATCAAGGTTCGATGATGCTCATGACGCCACAGCGGCATCTCCCACCAGCCCAGGAGCGGCCAGGCAACGACGTTGGGGCCACCGGCAGCGACGTAACGCCGAGCATTCCACACGTGAGCCCCAAGCGCGCAAACCTTAGCGAGCTTGTCGCCGCCAACCTCGCCGTCACGCGACCGCAGCCGTTCGGTGGTGACACCACCTCCCTCCAAGGACTCGACGAGCCGTTCAACGAAATGCTCGGATACCTTGTGCAAAGGGCTATAGATCCGTACGGGAGATGCCGCTGGCGGGCTCGGGTTGCCCTTGGCGCCGTTCACCGTAGTGTTTCGTGCATCCATTCGTTTCCGTCTTAGAGGAGCGGACGTCTCAGCAGGCGTCTAATATGAGACTAACATCTGGCTTCCATTGCTACCGACTAAGTGCGTCCGTGGTGAACGACTCCAATCCGCGCCGATATCGAAAGGGATTGAGCATGAGAACTCTGGAGGAGATCTTCACGGAGACGATCGCCGTGAAGAATCGGATCTTGAATGAGCCAGGACTGCTGGAAACAGCCCGCGCAGTCGGGGACCGACTGATCGCCGGCTATCGTTCTGGAGCTCGGGTGTTCATGTGCGGCAACGGCGGGAGTGCGGCGGACGCTCAGCATTTTGCCGCCGAGCTAACCGGCCATTTCATTTTCGATCGGCCCCCCTTGGGTGCTGAAGCGCTGCACGGCAATTCGTCGCACGTGACGGCAGTTGCTAACGACTACGACTACGACACCGTGTTTGCGCGCGCACTGCAGGCATCCGCCCGTCCCGGCGACACTCTTGTCGCGATCAGCACGTCGGGCAACTCGCCCAATGTACTACGTGCGGCAACCGCAGCCCGCGAGTTGGGAGTGACGGTGGTCGCCATGACGGGTGAGAGCGGCGGCAAACTCGCAGAATTGGCCGACTATTTGATCAATGTTCCCTCGCGCGACACCGGGAGAATTCAAGAATCGCATATTGTGTTTATCCATGCAATTTCCGAACATGTTGAATACGCAATGTTCGCGCCGCAGGACTAACCATTGCCGGTTAGAAATTGCATTAACGATCTTATTGCCGATCGCACCCATCGGGAATGGTGTCTTTTTGTCGATCGCGACGGCGTAATCAATCGACAGATCGTAGGCGACTATGTGCGTAGTTTGTCGGACTTCGAATGGCTACCTGGAGCACGGCAGGCCTTGGGCATCCTCAAGGCCTGGGCGCCGCATCTAGTCGTCGTCACCAACCAGCAGGGGGTCGGCAAAGGCCTGATGAGCCTGGACGACGTCGCCGACATTCACCGGCACATCCAGGAAGACTTGAGCCAAGACGGCGTGGCGCTCGACGACTTTCAGGTATGCCCTCATCTCGAATCAGAACGGTGTCGGTGCCGCAAGCCGCAACCGGGACTCATCCTGGATTGGCTGGCGAAGCATCCAGGTGTCGAGCCGTCGCTGAGCATCGTGGTGGGCGACAGCCCGAGCGACATGGAATTGGGGCAGAACGTCGCGACTGCTGCTCACCGTTGTGTCAGTATTGCAATCGGGGGGCGAGCAGGTCTTAGGGAGTTCGCCGACGCATCATTTGTTTCCCTCTGGGACTTCGCAGTCGCAGTCGGACGTGCGAGGGAGGAACTGGGCGCATGACCGTTGTTCGGGGGCGAGCCCCTTTGAGGCTCGGACTTGGTGGTGGCGGCACCGATGTCGACCCATATTCGAAAGAATTTGGCGGACGAATTCTGAACGCGACGATCGACCGCTATGCCTACGCGTTCGCCGAGCGCGCCGAGGTCGGTGAGGTTGCCTTTCGATCACCCGACCGCGATCGTGCCGGCAAAGCAGGCACCGACGAATTGGCATCGCTTGAGGGCGACTTCCCCCTGCATGTCGCGGTGTACCGCCGTGTCGTGAAGGAGTTCAACGGTGGGAGACCGTTCCCCCTGAAACTGGCCACCCAGGTCGATGCGCCGCCAGGGTCCGGCTTGGGCTCGTCGTCTGCATTGGTGGTGGCAATGCTGGTGACGACATGCGAACTGATCGGCTCGACTCCCGGGCCCTATGAGCTCGCGCGGTTGGCGTGGGAGATAGAACGCGTCGATCTCGGGATGGCAGGCGGCTGGCAGGACCACTATGCGGCCGCATTCGGCGGCTTCAACTACATGGAATCACGCCCGGACGGTGACGGCGATGTAGTGGTCAACCCCTTGCGGATCAGGCGCGAGGTGATCGCGGAGTTGGAGGCCTCACTCCTTCTCTACTTCGGCGGAGTGTCCAGGCTGTCGTCGGAAGTCATTGCGGAGCAACAACGTAACGTGGAACGCCGCGACGAGGACGCGCTCGAGGCCACCCACGCGCTTCGTGCGGAGGCGCTGGAGATGAAGGATCTCCTGGTGGTGGGTGACATACCCGGCTTCGCCGAATCACTCCTACGGGGGTGGGAGGCAAAGAAGCGGCTGGCATCGCGAATTTCGAACCCGACAATCGAGCGGGCCTACCAGGTGGCGCAGTCGAGCGGCATGGTGGCCGGCAAGGTCTCCGGTGCAGGCGGAGGTGGCTTCCTAATGATGATTGTCGATCCACGACGTCGTATTGAGGTTGTCCGCAACCTCGAACAGCAGTGCGGCGGCTCCGTGGCACCGTGCTTGTTCACCAAGAACGGCGCGGCGACATGGCGCCTGCCGTCTCGGCCGGCCAAACGCCCTGCCGGCAGCTGACCGCCGTCATCCGAGGGAGAGGCTGCCCGATGCAACTGGTGGTGCTCGCCGGCGGTTTCGGTACCAGGTTGCGCGGATCGATTCCCGACGGACTACCGAAGCCCATGGCGCCAATCGGCGGCCGACCATTTCTCGAACATCTACTCGATCGATCAATTGATCAGGGAATCAACCGAATTCACCTCCTCGTAGGCTACGCCGGGCATGTCATCAGCGGGCATTTCGGAGTCTCCTATCGCGACGTTCCGATCACCTATAGCACAGAGGACACCCCCCTCGGCACCGGCGGAGCGCTCAAGGCCGCCGTCGAACACCTCCAGAAGGAGTTCGTCCTTGCCAACGGTGACACATTCGCCGACGTCGACTTCGGGGCGCTTCTCTCGCTGCTAGGCCCTGGGCCGCTGAGCATGACCGTTGCACCGATCGAAGACGCGTCCCGCTACGGCAGCGTTGTCACCGACGGCAACGTGGCGATCGGCTTTCGAGAGAAGGGACGGACCGGCCCTGGATTGGTGAACGCGGGTACTTACGGGTGCCGCCGCGACCTGATCGACTGGCTGCCCGATCGCCCCTCGTTCTCGTTCGAGACGGACTTCCTCGACAAAGAACTCGCCGCGTTGCGTCCGCGATTTCAGACTGTCCAGTCGGGGATCGTCGACATCGGCACACCGGAAGCGTACGAACTGGCCAACACAAGGGCGGACCACGACCCAGGAGGCCGGTGATATCGGCTCAATCGAAGGCGGCGATGTGGCCACTGCCGACTCGGCAAGCACCCTCGCAATCGGATCACTACAGATTAGGCCTGACGATCCGCGATCAACCGAATGGCGTTGTTGTGCAACCACGAAGCGTGGGAGTCGTGAATCCAACGGAGGCGCCGCCAAGACCGCGCCTATGGTGTAATCGCTGCACACCACGACGGGGGCCCAACAGATTGGAGAAGTGGTGCCATCAGTAGCTGTGATCGGAACACGCGGTTATCCGAGTTATTACGGCGGATTTGAGACGGCAGTCCGCAAACTCGCCCCCTACCTAGCCGACAAGGGCTGGGACGTCACTGTGTATTGCCGCCATGGCGCCACACGGCTTGACGATCCGGACCTGGACACCAGGATCTCCACAAGATTGACCCGCGGCTTCGAGACCAAGAGCTTGAGCACACTGTCGTATGGACTCACCTCGAGCCTCGACGCCGCGATCCGCGGCCATGACGTGGCCCTTGTGTTCAACGTGGGCAACGGGTATTTCCTGCCGTTCCTCAAAGCCCGTGGAATCCCCACACTGGTCAATGTCGATGGCATCGAATGGGAACGCGCCAAGTGGAACCCCCTCGCGAAACTCGTGTTCCGCGCCGGCGCGGGATGCACCGCAAAGTGGGCTGACGGGCTGGTTTACGACGCTCGCGCCATCGAAACGTACTGGCAGCAAAAGTTCGGACTCGACGGGGCGTTCATTCCGTACGGCTCGGAGGTGCCACCTCCGCTGCCGGTGCCGGACGGCTTGGAGCACCGCGGCTACGTACTGAGTGTGTGCAGACTCGTGCCCGAGAACAGCATCCCCGAGTTCTTTGCAGCGGTTCCCGAGATCGCTTCCAAGTACCCCGTGGTCATCGTGGGAAGCTCGGGTTACGCCGACGGATGGGACGCAGCGGCACGGCAACTCGCCGACGATCATCCGTCGGTCCGGTGGCTGGGGCATATCAGCGACTACTCGCTGCTTCTCGCGCTGTGGCAACACGCCGGGGTGTACTTTCACGGCCACACTGTTGGCGGAACCAATCCGACACTGGTACAGGCAATGGCTGCTGGGGCACCGATTCTTGCTCGCGACACTATCTACAGCCGTGAGGTTCTCGGTTCGGCAGGTCAGTTCGTGACGCCCGACCCGAGCGAGATCGCCGCGACCATTCTCGCGATGATGGCAAGCCCTGAGAACTTGGATGAGGCTTGCCGGGCAAATGTCAAGCGCGCAACTGAGCACTACTCGTGGGAGCAGGTCTGCGCCGACTATGAACAGAACCTTCGGGAACTCGCCACCGGCGCCCGTCGTAGGCGTGCCGCCCGGAAAGGGCGATGACGGGGCTCGACCAACCGTGGCCCAGTTCAACGTCAACGCCGCAAGCCTGTCGAAGTCCTAGGATTGGGCGAACCAGCACATCACCTCGGGGCGCGGCCAGTCAGTAAGGAAGGTGGCATAGTCCTGCACGTTCTTTTCGTTTGCACCGGAAATATCTGCCGATCGCCGATCGCCGAGCGTCTGGCTGCCGCCCAAGCCGAAAGACTCGGAATCTCTGGCTTCACCGCGTCCAGCGCGGGTACCCGCGCAGTGGTCTCCCACCCGATTCAACGCGAAGCGGCCGGAGTGCTCAAGGCGCTTGGGGGCGATCCGTCAAACTTTGCCGCCCGCCAGCTCACGACGAGAATCGCACGCGAGGCGGATCTCGTCCTGACCATGACACGCGCCCATCGTGACGTCGTTTTGGAGCTCGCGCCGCGGCAGCTGCACAAGACCTTCACACTCACCGAAGCAGCCCGACTGACCTCGGAATATCAGCCGATCACCATCGCTGACCTGGCTGTGCTTCGACCCCGAGTCCCCGTACGAGACCTACCAGACATTCCCGACCCCATCGGAGGGCCACCGGAGTTCTTCACCATTGTCGGCGCCCAGATCGCCGATGCTCTGCAGCCCGTTATACAACTTTGCCGTCGTGCGTCGACCCAGACATAGAGATCCTTGCGGTCGAGAATGAACAGCTCCGTCGGGGTTTTAAGGGCGTCCATTCGCTTTGCGCGACTCCGCCGTCCATGAGATGCTCATCACGGGTCGATAACGTCTCTGCTGGGAGGCAGGCGTTCGGGGGGGATATGACTGCAGTAAACGATCCGCTGGTAACGCCAGTAGTCAGCGGCGGCTCGGCGCCGGATTCTGTTCAATCCTGGCAGCTGCGATATTCACACCGGCTCGCCGTTGTCGACCTGCTGGCTGTCGTGTCGGCGGTCGGCTTGGCCCAGTGGCTGCGCTTCGGCGCTATCCCCGGTACCGACTACAGCGTCAGGTACTCCAACTACCTGGTGGTGTCCGTCGCCATCGCCATCGCGTGGATGGCGGCGCTATCGATCAATCACTCTCGCTCACCGCGGATCGTCGGCTCAGGAGCTGAGGAATATCGCCGCGTCTGGGTGGGCACCCTGGCGGTGTTCGGCGGTATTGCGATCATCTCCATGCTGTTCAAGCTCGAGATCGCCCGAGGCTATCTGACCATCGCGCTCCCAGCCGGGATCATCCTCCTCGGGATGTTCCGGTGGGCGGCGCGGCGCGTCGTCGTGCACGCGAGGCAGAAACATGGCCATTGCATCACCCGCGTCGTCGTCGTCGGCAGTGCACCCGCGGTCCGCGACCTGACGCAGTCGCTGGCACGCGAGCAGTGGTCGGAGTATCAGGTGGTGGGCGCGTGCATCCCCGGATCTCGCAGCGGCACCAAGCTCGATGTGCCCGGTGTCCGAGCAATACCGACCTTCGGGGACGAATCGAACGTCGTCGGCGCAGTCACCGCGACCAACAGCCACGCCGTCGCGATTACCGCCACCGAACGGCTTGACGGACGTGGGATCCGGGATCTGTCCTGGGACCTCGAAAAGCTCAATATCGACCTGCTCGTTTCCCCAGGCGTCGTCGACGTCGCGGGACCCCGGTTGCAAATGCGGCCGATCGCAGGCCTGCCACTGATCCACGTCGAGAAGCCGCAGTACCACGGCGCCAAACGGTTCCAGAAGCGGATGTTCGACGTTGTCTTCTCCGGCTTGGTTCTTCTTTGCGGCCTTCCGGTGCTGGTCGCGATAGCTATCGCCATCAAGCTGACCAGCAAGGGCCCTGTCTTCTACCGCCAAGAGCGGATCGGAATGGACGGTCAGGCGTTCGAGATGATCAAGTTCCGCACGATGGTCGATGGCGCGGACAAGATGGTCGACGGGCTGGCGGATATGAACGAATGCGAAGGCGGCATCCTGTTCAAGATCCGCGCCGATCCCCGCGTCACACCGGTCGGCCGATTCCTCCGCAAGTACAGTCTTGACGAGATCCCACAGTTCATCAACGTCTTCAAGCGAGACATGAGCGTTGTGGGGCCGCGCCCGCCGCTGGCCAACGAGGTGAAGTCCTACGATGACTACGCCAGGCGCCGCCTGCTGGTCCGCCCGGGAATAACTGGACTCTGGCAAGTCAGCGGCCGTTCTGACCTGTCCTGGGAGGATTCGGTCCGGTTGGATCTGTTCTATGTGGAGAACTGGTCCATGGTGTCCGACCTACTGATCGCCGTGAAGACTGTCCGCGCAGTCCTCGGCCACAGCGGCGCATACTGAGCCGCACCTAACCCTGGACAACGTCGTCCGCTGATAGCCTGCCGACATCCGCAGGCGCCCAGGGAGACGTGCGCCTGTGTCCGGCAGGCGCCGGCCCAAATGCCAGCCTGCCGTCGACCATCACGATCGGCGAAGGGCGGGCGCCTACCACATGCAGCGTCGGACTCGCCTGAGCCTGCTGTCGGTTCTCGCCGTCGCCGTGCTGGTCTTCACCGCGGCAGCCCTCATCGCCCGCGCGCGGCCGATATCGACCATTCCCGAGCTGATCTTGGCCGTAGGGTCGCCGTACGTGTTTCTGGCCGCCCTGGCTGGACTGGTCATCGCCGTCACCTGCCGCCGAGTCCTCCTGTCGGTTGTCGCCGTCACCGTGCTGACGGCCGCGCTGACAGTGCAGCTTTCGTGGTATTACCTGGGCCAGCCGCTTAATATGGGTGCTTACAAGGACATTCGGATGCTCTCTTCGAATCTGCGGCACGGGCACGCCGACGCGGGCTTCCTCGTCACGCTTGCGGAGCACAACGCCGACGTCATCACCGTGGCCGAGCTGACGCCCGAGTCCGCGCTACGCCTGACCAAAGCGGGTATAGACAAAGCCTTCCCGTACTCACACCTGCTCCCCGCACCCAAAGCCGGCGGCATCGGCATGTGGAGCCGTTACCCGCTGAGCGTGCTGTCCGTGCCCCGGCACCGCGGGGTGCAAATGCCCGCCGCCCGCGTGCAGGTGCCCGGACTGCGGTTCGAGCCGCTACTCGCCAGCGTCCACGTCTACTCCCCAGTCGCCGGCGAGAACAACACCGTCGGCGAGTGGCGGGGCGGAATGGCCGGCGCCAAAGTGCAATTGGACAACTTCGCCCGCATCGCTGGACCTGCCGCGGTCATCATCGGTGGTGACTACAACAGCACCCCGGACATGCGGCAGTTCCGGGACCTCTTGACCGGCGGATACCGCGACGCCGTCCAACAAACGGGAGCGGGGTTCTCCCCGACCTTCCCATCAAACGAGTTCTATCCCCCGTTGATCACAATCGACCACGTGCTGACCCGTAATGCCACCGCCACCTCGGTGCGGACCATCACCGTCCCCGGCTCCGATCACCGGGCACTGCTGGTCACCGTCCGAGTGCCCCTCGACCCCACCGCTTCCTGAAGCGACGAATGGCCACCTACCGAAGTAGGTGGCCATTCGAGCGAAGTGCGTTATGCCTCTTCGGTGAAGTTCCGGATGACGGCCGGGTCGACCGGGATGCCCGGTCCCGTGGTCGTCGACACGGTGATCTTCTTCAGGTAGCGGCCCTTCGACGACGACGGCTTGGCCCGAAGCACCTCGTCGAGCGCGGCGCCGTAGTTCTCGACGAGCTTCTTCTCGTCGAACGAGGCCTTACCGATGACGAAGTGCAGGTTGGCCTGCTTGTCGACACGGAAGTTGATCTTGCCGCCCTTGATATCGGTGACGGCCTTGGCCACGTCCGGGGTGACGGTGCCGGTCTTGGGGTTCGGCATCAGACCACGCGGGCCCAGCACGCGGGCGATGCGTCCCACCTTGGCCATCTGATCGGGAGTGGCGATCGCGGCGTCGAAGTCGAGCATGCCGCCCTGGATCGCCTCGATCAGGTCGTCGCTACCGACGATGTCGGCGCCGGCTTCCTTGGCCTGCTCGGCCTTCTCGCCCACCGCGAACACCGCGACGCGTGCGGTCTTGCCGGTGCCGTTGGGCAGGTTGACGGTGCCACGCACCATCTGGTCAGCCTTGCGCGGGTCGACGCCCAGGCGGATTGCCACCTCGACGGTCGCATCCTGCTTCTTCGACGACGTCTCCTTGGCGAGCTTGGCCGCCTCGAGCGGGCTGTACAGCTTGCTCTTGTCCACCTTCTCGGCGGCTTCGCGGTATGCCTTGCTTGTCTTGCTCATTGCAGATTCCAATCTGTTTCGTTGGAGTCGTGGTCACTACGGGCCGATGCCAGCCCTGCCACGGATCGACGCTGTCTATTCGGCGCCGAACTACTTACTTATTCGACAGTGATGCCCATCGACCGGGCGGTGCCGGCGATGATCTTGGCAGCCTGGTCGATGTCGTTGGCGTTGAGATCTTCCTTCTTGGTCTCGGCGATCTCGCGCACCTGATCCCAGCTGACCTTCGCCACCTTGGTCTTGTGCGGCTCGGCCGAGCCCTTCTGGATGCCGGCAGCCTTGAGCAGCAGCCGGGCAGCTGGCGGAGTCTTCAGCGCGAAGGTGAAGCTGCGGTCCTCGTAGACGGTGATCTCCACGGGGATGACGTTGCCGCGCTGGCTTTCCGTCGCGGCGTTGTACGCCTTGCAGAACTCCATGATGTTGACGCCATGCTGGCCGAGCGCAGGGCCGACCGGCGGGGCGGGGTTGGCCTGCCCGGCCTGGATCTGCAGCTTGATCAGCCCGGCGACCTTTTTCTTGGGGGCCATTCGGGGTTCTTTCCTTTCTAGTGATCGCCGGAAGCGATCAGATCTTGGCGACCTGGTTGAAGGTCAGTTCGACGGGCGTCTCGCGACCGAAGATGGACACCAGCACCTTGAGCTTCTGCTGCTCGGCGTTGACCTCGCTGATGGATGCGGGCAGCGTCGCGAACGGCCCGTCCATGACCGTGACCGATTCGCCGACCTCGAAATCGACCAGGATCTCCGGCCGCTCCAGCGTGGCCTCGGAGGAGGATGCCGATGCAGCGGTTGATGCGGCCTTGCCCGGCTTCTTCGCCGCACCCTGCGGCAGCAGGAACTTCACCACGTCGTTGAGTGACAGCGCCGTGGGACGCGAGGTCGCGCCGACGAAGCCGGTCACACCGGGGGTGTTGCGGACCGCGGCCCAGGAGTCGTCGGTGAGTTCCATGCGTACCAGGATGTAGCCCGGCAACACCTTGCGGTTGACCTGCTTGCGCTGGCCGTTCTTGATCTCGGTGACCTCTTCGGTCGGCACCTCGACCTGGAAGATGTAGTCGCCCACGTCGAGGTTCTGCACGCGGGTCTCGAGGTTGGCCTTCACCTTGTTCTCGTAGCCGGCGTACGAGTGGATGACGTACCAGTCGCCCGGCTTGCTGCGCAGCTCAGCCTTGAGCGCGGCGGCCGGGTCGAGTTCCTCCTCGGCGGCCTCGCCGGCGGCTTCCGTCGGCTCAGCGTCAGGCGCAGCCTCGAGCTCAGGCTCGGCGGTGTCGGTCTCCGATGTCACCGCAGATGCGGCTTCGTCATCGATCACGTCGACAATCGCCTCACCCGTGGGCGTATCGCCTTCGGGGGTTGTCACGGTAGTCAGTCCTCTCTAAAACGTCAGCGTTCGCTAGCCGAACACCCACAGCACCAGCTTGGCCAGCCCCAGATCCACGCCACCGATCAGCGCGACCATGAAGGCCAGGAACAGCA
Source organism: Mycolicibacterium sp. CBM1 (assembly GCF_054073305.1). Classification (NCBI taxonomy): domain Bacteria; kingdom Bacillati; phylum Actinomycetota; class Actinomycetes; order Mycobacteriales; family Mycobacteriaceae; genus Mycobacterium; species Mycolicibacterium sp. CBM1. The sequence goes on from NZ_JBSXPP010000020.1 coordinate 86,998, forward strand.
ACACCACGGTGGTGTAGCTGACCATCTGCTTGCGGTTGGGCCAGATCACCTTGCGCAGTTCGGCGACGACCTGCTTGAGGTAGTTCCACACGAACGCGATCGGGTTGCGCGACGGACCGGTACGGGTCTTCTTCTTCTTCGCCTTGCGCTTCTTCTCGGACTTCTCCTCGACGCCGAGTTCCTCGGCGGTCGATTCGAGTTCCTCGGGCTCAGCCAACGCAGTGGCTCCGGCACGACGGGACCGCTTGCCGGTGGGACGCGCGGGCCGGGTCACGACGACGGTCTGCCCGCCGGTGGCGTCCTCGCTGACGTCGCCTGCGGCGTCAGCACTATCGCGCTCGTCGCTCACCGCATGCTCCTTCGTGTCGAGTCCTGTGGGCTGAGTACCCCAACCCGGTGTCCACCTCCCAGTGTCCACCATTGCCTATTCAGTTGAGCAGGGGCGACAGGACTTGAACCTGCAACCTGCGGTTTTGGAGACCGCTGCTCTGCCAGTTGAGCTACGCCCCTCTGCACTTCCACGGCGGGTTGTCCCCCCACATGATTCGCGCGCTCCCCGCTCGGTCAACCCGAACCGACGGACAGCGCGCTTACGTGGGAAAACCCCGAGGTCCGAGTGTACAACGACGCGCCGAGCAGGTGTTAATCCGCCGTTAGTCGTCGTGACGGACCGGCTTGCGCAGCACCTGACCGGTTTCGGGGTCCCAACCTGCCGAGATCGAGTTGTCGCCCTCGTGGCCCATCAGCGTGGTGTAGGCGACCAACACGGGCTCGCCAGTCTTCTCGTCGGTGAGCACGTTGCGGGAGGTCACAATGTCCGCCCCGAACCGCTCGTTGACAGAGTCGATGTACATCGTGGCGCGAACCGTATCGCCCTCGACGATCGGCCGAAGGTACTGGAACTTCTGATCCACCTGGACGATCTGCATGGTCTCGAAGCCCACGTCGACGTGCTGGAAGAAGTGCCGTTGAGTCATGACCGCGATGATCGAGACGAAGGTCAACGGCGCGACCAGGCCGTCGTATCCCATGGCGGCCGCCGCTTCCGTGTCGACGCTGGCCGGGTCGTGAGCCTTGACCGAGTTGGCGTACTGGCGGATCTGTTCACGACCCACCACAAAGGCGTCCGGATACTCCCAGACCATGCCCCGGATATCAGTCTTGAGCGCCATCGTTACGCCAACTTCGCAATCGCCACGGCGCGCCCGAAGATCTTCTTCCCTCCGGTGGTGGCGGTCAGAGCGATCGTCACGGTCTTCGTCTCGGGTTCAGCCGACTTCACCCTGCCGCTGAAGACGATCTCGGCCCCGACGCCGTCATTGGGAACCGGCACGATGGCGGTGAAGCGCACGTTGTATTCGGTCACCGCTCCAGGATCACCGATCCACGAGGTGAGGTAACCGCCGCCGAGACCCATGGTGAGCATGCCGTGGGCGATCGCGGTGTCCAGGCCGACCTGCTTGGCGATCTCGTCGTCCCAGTGGATGGGGTTGAGGTCACCGGAAACACCGGCGTAGTTGACCAGGTCCGCGCGGGTCAAGGTGATCACCCGTTCGGGCAGTTCCTCGCCCACCTTGACCGAACTGAACTCACGCAATGCCATCGTTGAAGCCACTCTCTCCGTCTTCTTCACTACGCCCGGCCAGCGTCGTGTAGGTCTCCTGTACTACGTCGCCATCCTGGTTGCTGATGACGTTCTTCGTGACAATGATGTCGGTGCCGTGTGCCTGCCTGACGGCATGCACGTAGACGTCACAAAAGATCTTGTCGCCGGCCTTGATGGGCTTGAGAAACTTCAACACCTGGTCGACCTGCACGATCTGCCTGTCAGTGATGCCGATGTTGGAGTCGGCGAAGAACGCCGTCTGCGCGGCGTAGCTGAAGATGCTAATGAAGGTCAGGGGCGCCAGGACAGCGTCATAGCCGAGTTCGGCAGCCGCCGCATCGGAGAAGAAGGACAGATCCTCGTTCTTGACTGCCGTGGCATGCTCGCGGATCTTTTCCCGCTCGACCAAGTAATAGTCGGGATAACGGTAATGAGTCCCGACCAAACCTTCGGACAAAGCCACAGGCTAGAACCTATCTAGTCAACCTCAGCACTTCTAGACGAACGTCGAAGCGACGATCGGCTGAGATCAGCGCGACTCTTTGTGCGGCTGGTGATGGCCGCAGTTCGGACAGAACTTCTTGATCTCGAGTCGGTCGGGGTCGTTGCGACGGTTCTTCTTGGTGATGTAGTTGCGGTGCTTGCACACCTCGCAGGCCAAAGTGATCTTCGGCCGTACGTCAGTACTGGAGGCCACGTTCGTTGCCTTCTTTCACGATCTCGTTTGTATCTGCCTGTAGCGGTGGGGAGGCTCGATCTCCCGACCTCACGATTATGAGTCGTGCGCTCTAACCAGCTGAGCTACACCGCCCCGATAGCCACCGTGCGGAACTCGGGCCCAGTTGTCGGCCAAGAGGTCCGAAGTGTCCACCGAGCCCCCTAACGGAATCGAACCGTTGACCTTTTCCTTACCATGGAAACGCTCTACCGACTGAGCTAAGGGGGCCTGACCCGCAGCGTGAAGCGCTCGCACCGTGGGCCTTAAAGAGGGTACAGCCTGCCGCGGGACTGAGCCAAACCGCTGGTCTTCGACCTGCTCACCGAGCGTCACACCTTACTGTTGGACCATGTCATCGAGTGACCGCCTGTATTTCCGCCAGCTGCTCTCCGGCCGGGACTTCGCCGCCGGGGACATCATGGCCCAGCAGATGCGCAACTTCGCCTACCTGATCGGTGACCGGGAAACCGGCGAGGCGGTCGTCGTGGACCCGGCCTACGCCGCCGGCGATCTGCTCGACGCACTCGAGGCCGACGGCATGCGGTTGTCCGGCGTGCTGGTCACCCACCACCATCCCGATCATGTCGGCGGCACCATGATGGGCTACACCCTCAAGGGTCTGGCCGAGCTGCTCGAGCGGGTCGAGGTGCCCGTCCACGTCAACACCCACGAAGCGCCGTGGGTGTCGCGGGTTACCGATATCCCGATGAGCGACCTGACCGCCCACGAGCACGGCGACAAGGTAGCCGTCGGGTCGATCGAGATCGAGTTGCTGCACACCCCCGGCCACACCCCGGGCAGCCAGTGCTTCCTGCTCGACGGACGCCTGGTCGCCGGCGACACCCTGTTCCTCGACGGCTGCGGGCGCACCGACTTCCCCGGCGGTGATGTCGACGAGATGTTCCGCAGTCTGCAGCAGCTGGCGGCGCTGTCCGGCGACCCGACCGTGTTTCCCGGACACTGGTATTCGATCCAGCCCAGCGCTCACCTGTCGGAAGTCAAACGCACGAACTACGTCTACAAGGCGTCCAACCTGGATCAGTGGCGCACGCTGATGGGTACCTGACTGTCACGGCCTTCCAGCAGTGTGCCGCCGTCTGCGGCATCTCGACCGTTCGCGTGTTGCCACATCTGGCCACTTCACAATCGGAACTTTGTTACGTAACGTCGATACGAAAGTAGCCGCTGCGAAAAAGGAGCACCCATGAGCGGGCCGGTCAGTTACCGCAAAGATGACGCCATCGCCGTCATCACCATGGACGATGGCAAGGTCAACGTCCTCGGCCCCGGCATGCTTGCCGAGATCAACAGTGCCCTGGACCGCGCCGAGGCCGACGAGGCCGGCGCGGTGGTGATCGCGGGCAATCACCGGGTGTTCAGCGGCGGCTTCGACCTCAAAGTGTTCCGCTCAGGTGATATCCAGGCGTCCATCGATATGCTGCAGGCCGGTTTCAACCTGTCCCATCGGCTGCTGTCATTCCCCAAGCCCGTCGTCGCGGCCATCACCGGCCACGCGATCGCCATGGGTTCATTCCTGGCATGCAGCGTCGATCACCGAATTACCGGTCCGACCAACAACTTTCAGGCGAATGAGGTGGCCATCGGCATGGTGCTGCCGTACCCGGCGCTGGAAGTGATGCGGCTGCGGCTCACCCCATCGGCCTACCAGCAGGCAGTGGGGCTGGCACATACGTTCCTGGGCGAGACCGCGCTGGCAGGCGGCTGGGTCGACGAGATCGTCATGAACGATCTGGTGTTCTCCCGCGCCCTGGAGGCCGCCAGGGACTTCACTGCGCTCAGCGCCGGGGCACATCTGGCCAGCAAACTGCGCGCACGTCAGGCCACCCTGGATGCGATGCGTACGGGCATCGACGACATCGCCTCCGAGTTCGGGCTGTCCTAGTCCGTGGCCAGGGTCAAGCAGCGCACTCCCGAGCTGCGCGACCGGGTGGTCGACGTGGCGGTGAGCACGCTGTGCCAGGACGGTATGTCCGGGTTCACCACCCGACGGGTGGCAGAACGTGCCGGTACCTCGGTGCCCGCGGTCTATGAGCTGTTCTCGGACAAGGACGGGCTTCTGCGGGCAGTGTTTTTCGAGGGATTCCGGCGGCTGGGTCGTGAACTCACCGCACTGCCCGACACCGAGGACCAACTGGGCGACGTGCGGGCATTGATCCCGGTCTTCCGTGATTTCTGCCTGAGCTACCCGGCACTGGCACGGGTGATGTTCAGCCGTCCTTTCCGGGACCTCGACCCCGACCCCGATGAGCTGGCGGCCGCACCCACGGTCCGCGAGGTGCTGGTGGGCAAGGTGCAGCGGTGCGTGTCGGCCGGCTTGCTTCGTGGTGACCCGGTCGACATCGCGCACGTATTGCTCGCGCTCGCACAGGGTTTGGCCGTTCAGGAAGCCGGACGCTGGCTAGGCACCACGGCGGACTCGGTGAATCGCCGCTGGGATGTCGGGGTCCGAGCCGTATTGGATGGGTTCCGCGCCTGAGCCCCCCGCTTAGGACTTCTTACTCGGTATCACGATCACCACGATCAGCGTCAGGATGCTGAAGAACAGGCCGAGAATTCCCCAGCCGAACGGGTTACGACCCTTCATCCCCGCGATGACGGCGCAGACGATCGCCGCGATGATGCTGCCGATGGCGACGAAGATTCCCTTGATGCCGCGCAGGATGAACCCGGCCGCCTCGATGTTGTCGCTAGCAGCGAGCACGACGCCGTGCAGCATGTAAGCCTCCTGAATAATTGATGGGGAAGGGCATTCCCGTTCGGTTCCGCCGCTACACCCATCCACCGCGCGGGCTACCGTTTGGTTCCTGCACCCGTTGGTTTACCCCTCGTGGGCCGCGTCCGTCGACCGACCCCGGATGCAGGTGGTTTGTGATTTGGCTCTTGCGGCCAACGGCACCGCTGGTCGGACACGGTCGCCCTCGTCGGAGATACCCGACGAGCTCTGGGTGCTGCTGCTCGGCGGCGGGACGGTTGCCATGCTGTTGTTCACCTACGTGTTCGCCTCGCCCGACGTGGTGGTGCACGGCGTGCTGTCGGCCGGTACCGTGCGGCCCATGGGACGCCTTGCCGGCAAAGTTGCGCTGATCAGCGGTGCCGCTCGGGGCATGGGAGCCTCGCACGCCCGGATGCTCGTCGCCGAAGGGGCGCGGGTGGTGCTCGGCGACGTCCTCGACGACGAGGGCGCCGCTGTGGCCGCTGAACTCGGTGATGCCGCGCGGTACGCCCATCTCGATGTCACCGAGCCCGGGGACTGGTCGGCCGCGGTCAGTCTGGCGGTGACCGAGTTCGGCAGCCTGACCGTCTTGGTGAACAACGCCGGAATCGTCTATCGACGCACGCTACGCAACCTGGAGCGGGAACGCTGGCAACGGGTTATCGATGTCAACCTCACCGGCGCCCTGCTCGGGATCCAGTCAGTGATCGATCCGATGACGTCCGCCGGAGGCGGATCCATCATCAACATGTCCTCGATCCAGGCGATGCGGGGCACTCCCGGCAACCACGGTTACGTCGCCTCCAAATGGGCGATCCGAGGGCTGACCAAGTCGGCAGCTTTGGAGTTGGCGCCCAACAACATTCGGGTCAACTCGCTGCATCCGGGCATGATCAGGACGCCGATGACCGCCCACATGCCCGATGATCTGGTTGCGGCTCCCCTGGGCCGCATCGGCGAACCGCCGGAGGTCTCGACGTTCGTGGTGTTCCTGGCCAGTGACGAGTCGTCGTTCACCACCGGCGCGGAGCTCGTCATGGACGGTGGGCTGATCGCCGACGTGCCGCATCGGATCCCGTAGCGACGAAACGCCCTGTCTCACAGACACGTCGGCGGGGACCATACGGTCCCCGCCGATCTGTGTCGGGTCTTCGTGACTCAGAAGCCCATGTGGTGATCCACCTGGTTGTGCGACGAGAGATCGGTGCTCGCCTGAGCGTGCGAGGCGGACGCATCGCTGCTGGAGTCGAACACCGAGTGGCTCGAGTAGCCCGTGGCCGCATGGGCCGAGGAGTCGTCGGCCGAGTGATCGGGCGTCACCGTCGCCGCCGCGTGCGTCGACGAATCGACGGTCGAGTGCTGCTCGACTGTCGCCGGCGTGTGGGTGGTGGCGCCCACCGACGTCGCCGACCCGGCGGTTCCGCTGCCTTGCATGCCGGTGATCACCGAGCTTCCATGCGAACCGGTGCTGACGTCACCACTGGCGGTGGCGCTGGCGCCGGTGTTGATGACACCGCTATGCGTCGGGCTGGTCGTCGTCGAACTGTGCTCGGGCGTGGTGGCCACCGTGCCGCTTGCGCCCGTGTTGATGGTGGTGTGCCCAGCGAGTGCCGCGGTGTCGTGGCCAATGATGTCGCCCTGGCTACCGAAACCGCTCTGGAAACCGGTGTTTCCGTCCGCGGCGGCATGGCCGACGGACACTGCACCAGTGGTGGCACTGGCCGCCTGAACGCCACTGTGGACACCCAGAGCGGCGGCGTCGTTGTTGAGGAAGTTGGCGCCTGCACCTGACGTGCTAACACCTGCACCTGCACCTGCACCTGCACCTGCACTGATGTTGGTGTGGGCGCCCAGAGTCGCGTCTGCGACCGGGGAAGCAACCGCAGCGCTGGTTTGCCCGCCGAAGGACCCACCGATGTTCGTGTGGCCGCCGAGCGCAGCACCGTCGTCGTGCAGGAAGCTCACGGCGGCAGTGTTGCTCGCCGCGGTCTGTGCGCTCAGCGCCGCATTGCTGCTCGCCGCGGTCTGTGCAGTCAAAGCCGCATTGGTACTCGCCGCGGTCTGCGCGCTCAGCGCCGCCCCACCCAGCGGGCTGCTCAGTCCGACAGCTGTCGCACTCGTCATCGCCGTGTTGCCCGCTGCGGTCAGTCCGCCGCCACCGAGACCGATCGCACCCCCGCCCGCCGCGGCGGTCTGGCTGCCGATGCCGACAGCACCGACCGGGCTACTCAGGCCGGCATTCGCCGTGCTGGTGAAGTTCGCGTTCTCCTGGGCGCTCACTCCGCTCGGGACGGCCGAAGCGCCTGCGCTGCCGGCGCTTACCGCACCATTGGCAGTTGCACGCCGGTCGGTGTCGAGTTCGGCCGAGTCGGCGATCCGGGCCCGGTCGCTCAGCTGAGCTCCGCCACCGAATTGGCTGCCGAACTGGGGCCCGCCCTGCGCACCGAATCCACTGTGGGCAGCCGCGCCGGCGGCACCACCGAAGTGAACCCCGGCAGCAGTCGCAGCCCCTGCACCGCCCGCGGCGCCGAGTCCGGCGTTGAAGCCGCCACCGAGTTCAGCGCCACCCTCGACAGCAGCGCCGCCGCCCAGACCGGCACCAGCCCCCAGACCCGCGCCGGCGTTACCGCCCAGCTCGGCACCCAGGCCCGCATTGAACCCGCCGCCAACCTCAGCACCACCACCGACGCCACCACCAAAACCAGTCCCTAGACCGGCACCAGCATTACCACCCAGCTCCGCACCCAGGCCCGCATTGAACCCGCCGCCAACCTCAGCACCACCACCAAAACCAGTGCCCAGACCAACCCCGCTCTGACCGTCCAACGCACCACCGGCACCAACCTCGCCACCGAGCCCAACCTCGAACCCACCACCAACCTCAGCACCACCACCGACGCCACCACCAAAACCAGTCCCTAGACCGGCACCAGCATTACCACCCAGCTCCGCACCAAGACCCGCATTGAACCCGCCGCCAACCTCAGCACCACCACCAAAACCAGTGCCCAGACCAACCCCGCTCTGACCACCCAACGCACCACCGGCACCAACCTCGCCACCGAGCCCAACCTCGAACCCACCACCAACCTCAGCACCACCACCGACGCCACCACCAAAACCAGTCCCTAGACCGGCACCGGCATTACCACCCAGCTCCGCACCAAGACCCGCATTGAACCCGCCGCCAACCTCAGCACCACCACCAAAACCAGTGCCCAGACCAACCCCGCTCTGACCGCCCAACGCACCACCGGCACCAACCTCGCCACCGAGCCCAACCTCGAACCCGCCACCAACCTCAGCACCACCACCGACGCCAAATCCACCGCCCAAACCGGTGCCCAGACCGACGCCGGTTTGCCCCGCCAATTCGGCTCCACCGCCAAGGGAGGCGCCGAGCCCGGCGCCGAGACTCTCGCCCAGTCCGACTCCGATGCCATTGGCCAGGCCGGCAGCAATGGCGGAGCCTCCATCGACGCCGAGGCCGAGGGCTTGGTCGCTGATCACGTTCGCCGCCACACCGGAGTCCGAGAACGCCGTCGGCACAATGCTTTCCACGGGGGCGAAGCCGTACTGATTGGACACGGCCTGCGCCAGTCCGGACACCGGATCGCCACCGAGCAGTTCGAGACCCGGCACCGCCGACGCAGCGACCGACTGAATCTGCTCGGGGCTGACGCCAGCCAGGCCGGCGTTGGCCAGGGCCGCGTTCGGGTCCGCCACGAAGTTCTGCGCCGCGGACTCGTTATTGAACAGATCAAGGATGAATTGCAGCAGGGAGTCCATCAGGAGTCCTTCCTAGGTTCTCGGGTTCTCGGAACGCTCGATCTCCGGGTCGTCCGGTGATTACTGATCACGCTATGGAGCACCCCCGGCCCCCGAAACGGGGCGCGGTCCCCTACCCGATGCCTACGGTGCAGGGATAGTCCAGCAACCCCCATTAGGGGATTAGGGGATCGCTGGAAAATGCGTTGCGCTTCTGCGGAAACTAACTGGTCAAATCACAATCGATACTGGTCACGGGCATCGCCAAACGCAACGAGGAGATGTGAACTGATTCACAACCGTGACCGGCGGATATTGACATCCAGGAAAGTTTCAGCAAATCGTGCGGGTTCCAATCACCCGGTGAGGACAGCCGGCGTCGATCGAACCAGCCCAGCGCCTGGAGCTTGACCTACGGCTTCGGTGTCAGCGCGCTCCCTCTGAGCCAGTCGCCCCACGGCAGGCTCCAGTCGCCGTTCTGCCAGATCTCCAGACGTGGCCCGCCGGTATTACGCACCTCGACGACGTCTCCCGGCTGGGAGAAATCGTAGAACCATGCGGCGTTCTCGCCGTTGAGGTTCAGGCACCCGTGGGAGGTGTTGGTCCTGCCCTGCGCCCACACCGTCGCGTTGAGCTGGTGCAAGTAGATTCCGTCGGTGCTGATCCGTGTGGCGTAGGGGATCTTCAGTTTGTAGCCCATCGACGACGCTACCGGCAGCCCGTAGGTCGACGAGTCCATCGTGACGGACTCGGCCTTGTCGATCACCGTGTACACCCCTGGTGGCGTCCAGAACGAGAACTGCCGTCCCGCAATGGTCTCGTAGCCGCCCATCCCCATCGAGGTCGGCATCGCGCGAACCAGCTTGCCGTTGTCGAACACGCTGACCGTTTTGGTCCTGTCGTCGGCGATGGAGATGTGCGCGTCACCGATGGTGAAGGTGGCGTTGGCGTTCTCGTCGCCATACAGCCCCTCACCGAGGCGAACACCAAAGATGTTGGCCGCCACGCTCACCGTCGTCCCGGGCGAGTAGTACTTCTCCGGGCGCCAGTGCGCGGTCCGATCATCGACCCAGTACCAGGCTCCGGTGACCGGTGGGTTCGTAGTCACCACCAGATTGCGCTCGGCGGCGGCCTTGTCGGTGATCGACTCGTCGAACCTGGCCGAGATGATGGTGCCGACGCCGTAGCGGATGTCGTCGTGGATCGGCAGGCCGCCGGGGGTCTCCAGATAGACCTCCGTCAGGTTCTCTGGCGACGCCGTTTCAAACGTGGTGGTCCGCGCCAACGGCAATCCACCCGAGCCCTGACTGGCGACCCGCATGGTGTAAGTGCGCCCGTACTTCAGCTGCTCGGTCGGCTGCCACGACGTCCGGTCCGGCGACAACGCCCCGGCAACGGTGTTGCCATAGTCGTCGACCAACGACACCGCGGTCAGACTGCCGTCCACAACTCGCGCCTCGACCCGGCTCAGCGGGCTGAGGTCCGACGCGCCGTCGGCTGGCGCGACACCCAGCAGCGGCGGCATCGGCGGCGACGGCGGCAGCGGGGCGGCTGCCGTGGCCGTAGCCGTCTTACAACCGCCCTGGCACCCGGGCAGACCAGCGACGTCGCTGACCAGCACCCCCAGGAGTAGCACCGCCACCACCAGGCCTGCTGTGCGGGCCGGACGGGAAAAAGCCACCGAAAATCACTCCAGAACTGGTCGACGATGAACTGTCGGCGTCACCATTGACGCCTGAATCATAGACGCCGCGCAGAGGTGACATCACCCATTGCCGATTGAGCGAACAACCGGGGCCAGCAAAGACTCGCCCATTAGCGATCTAACATCGTCCGAGCCGCGCTGGAAACCCCATCTGCGCATGTCGGGGCACACAAGTCCATCGACGACGAGCCGCAACGGACCGGGCGCTGCCGAAGATCGACGCAATGATGCGACGACACCCTCACCGCAGTGCACTGCCCTTGAGCCAGTCGCTCCACGACAGGGTCCAGTCGCCGTTCTGCGTCACTTTGAGCGGCGGGCCACCGGTGTTGCGGACCTCGACGACGTCACCGGGAACGGAGAAGTCGTAGAACCAGGCGGCGTTCTCACCGCTGAGGTTCAGGCAGCCGTGCGAGGTGTCGGTGTTGCCCTGCGCCCACACGGTCGCGTTGAGCTGATGGAGATAGATGCCGTCGGTGCTGATGCGGGTGGCGTACGGGATGGTTTCGCGGTAGCCCAGCCGGGAGTTGATCGGCAGCCCGTAGGTCGACGAGTCCATGATCACGGGGTTGGCCTTGTCCATCACGGTGTAGACGCCCGGCGGAGTCCAGAACGACAGGGTCTGCCCGTCGATGGTCTCGGTGCCGCCCATACCCATGGAGGTCGGCATGGTGCGCACCAGCTTGCCGTTGTCGAAGACACTGACCTGCTTGGTGGTGTCATCGGCGACCGAGACGTGCGAGTCACCGATGGTGAACGACGCGGTCGAGTCCTCTTCGCCGTACAGGCCCTCACCCAGTGGCACACCGTAGATGTTGGCGCGCACGCTCACCGAAGTGCCTGGGGTGTAGTACTTTTCCGGCCGCCAGTGCGCATTTTGATCGTCCACCCAGTACCAGGATCCCCGCACCGGCGGGTTGGTGGTGACCGACAGGCGACGCTCCGCGGCGGCCCGATCGGCGATCGGCTCGTCGAAGTGGGCGACGACGACGGCACCGATGCCAAGTGTCGCGCCGTCGAGCGGCTGCCCGCCCGGGGCGGTCAGGTATACCTCGGTCTGGTCGCTGGGGACCAGGGTCTGGAACGTCGACTCGACCGTGGACGCAACGCCGCCGGGGCCGCGAGCCTCCACCGTCAGGGTGTAGGTCCGCCCGTAGCCCAGCGGAACGGTCGGCTTCCATGTCTTGAAGTCCGGGGTGACGACGCCGGGCACAGACTTGCCGGCGTCGTTGACGAGCGTGACATGGGTCAGCAGGCCGCTCTGGGCGACGGCTGTGATGCCGGTCAGCGGATCGACGTCGTCTGCCCCGTCGATGGGCGTCACGGTGACCTGCGCCGGATCCTTGGACGGCGCCGGCTGGGGGTTGCGTGCAGCGGCCTCGGTGGTGCACTGCTCCGGGCAGCGCGGCGCCGTGGAGATGACGACACCGCCAAGGACGGCGAGCACCGCCAAAACGACACCGAGGTAGGCGCCACGGGCACGACGACTGAAGCTCACCTAGTCACTCCGTAAGAAATTGCGAGGTCGGCCACTGCTGCCGGAACTCCGGCGATCCGCCGGGCCCTCGAAGCATAGACGCCTCGACGCGCCGCCGCGTTCGGGCAAAGATGCGCGCCGCGTCACAACATGGACAAGACTCGGGCACATGACCGAACCCGGTGCTGCCCGTGTCGCGGTGTACCTCGACTTCGACAACATTGTCATCTCCCGCTACGACCAAGTGAACGGCCGCAACTCTTTTCAGCGCGACAAGGCAAAGGGGTTGGAGGCCGAGCGGCTGGCCCGGGCGCGGGTCGACGTCGGCGCGATCCTCGACTTCGCGTCGTCGTTCGGGACGGTAGTGCTCACCCGGGCCTACGCCGACTGGTCGGCGGAGGTCAATGCCGAATACCGCGAACAACTGGTGGGTCGGGCGGTGGATCTAGGGCGTGTCTAACAAATGTTTCGGGTTTTGTGCTTGAGGCTTAGGGCATGTCCCGTTTCCAGTTGCTTTCCGATTCGCAGTGGGAGTTGATCGCCGGGCTGTTGCCGGTGCGTACGGGTAAGAAGGGCAGGCCTTTTCGGGATGCCCGCCAAATGGTGGAGGGGATCATCTACCGGTACCGGTGTGGGATTGCCTGGCGTGATGTGCCCGAGGTGTTCGGGCCGTGGCAGACGATCTGGTGTTGGCATCGGCGGATGAGTGCTGATGGCACCTGGGATGCGGTGTTGGCTCGGTTGCTGGCTACTGCTGAGCAGGCGGGGGTCATCGATTGGGCGGTGGCGGTGGATTCCACGATCGCTCGTGCGCATCAACATGCCACGAACGTCACGCGTGACACAGGGGGCTGGGTCGAATTACACGAATCCGGGCATCGAGCCGCCTGACCACGGGATTGGCCGTTCTCGGGGTGGCTTGACCAGCAAGATTCATCACCTTGTCGATGGTGGCGGACGGCCGCTGGTGGTGCTGGTCTCGCCGGGTCAGGCCAACGACGCCCCCGTTTTTGAGCATTTGCTGGCCCATCTGCGTGTGGATCGGCCTGGCCGGGGGCGACCCCGCACCCGGCCGAGTCGCGTGCGCGCCGATAAGGCCTATTCCAGCCGGGCTATTCGTGCTGAGCTGCGCCGGCGTGGGATCACCGCGGTGATTCCCCAACCCTCCGATCAGATCGCCCACCGCGAACGTAGAGGTTCACGCGGCGGACGACCGCCGGCTTTCGACGCCGCGGACTACAAGAGCCGCAACGTGATTGAGCGTGGCTTCAACACCACTAAGCAATGGCGCGGACTGGCCACCCGCTATGACAAACTCGCCCTCGTCTACCGCGGCGGCGCCGTTCTACGAGCCATCACCCTCTGGCTGCCACATTTGTTAGACACGCCCTAGT
>NZ_JBSXPP010000021.1:0-97885 GCF_054073305.1 Mycolicibacterium sp. CBM1
GTCATGATGGCTTCGAATTCGATGGGGGTCAATCGGCCCAAGCGGGCTTGCCTTCGACGGCGGTGGTAGGTGCGTTCTATCCACGTGACGATCGCGATGCGGAGGTCATCGCGGGTGGGCCAGCGTTGGCGGTCGAGGACGTTGCGTTGCAGCAGAGAGAAGAAGCTTTCCATGGCGGCGTTGTCCCCGGCGGAGCCGACCTGTCCCATGGAGCCGAGCATCTGATGGCGCCGTAGCGACCGCTGGAGTTTTCGGGAACGAAATTGGCCGCCCCTGTCGGTGTGCAACGTGCAACCAGCGACTGTGCCGCCGCGGCGGGCTACGGCGGACTCGATCGCGTCAACGGCCAATTGTGAGGTCATCCGCTCAGCGATGGAGTATCCGACAATTCGGTTGGACCACACGTCCTTGACCGCACACATGTAGACCTTGCCCTCAGCGGTCGGGTGCTCGGTGATATCACTGAGCCACAACCGATTTGGTCCCAGCGCAGTGAACTTGCGACGCACCAGATCCTCGTGCGCCGGGGCGCCAGGTAAGCCCTTGCGGCCGCGACGTCTCTTGCCGAACGCACACCACCATTGGTTGATCGAGCAGATCTTCCACACCGTACGTTCACTGACGTTGTGGCCGGCGGCGCGGACCTGATCGAACAACAGCCGGTAACCGAACTCAGGATCCTCGCGGTGGGCGTCGAAGATCGCATTCGCCAAATGCGCCTCGTCGTACTCGGCGTCGGTGACTGGACACGACAGCCAGGCGTAATAGTGCTGGCGGTGAAGCTTCAAGACCCGACACGAGACCGCCACCGGCACCCGGATCGGGGCACCGGCTGCGGCCAGCTCCTTCACGAGCGGGTAGAGCCTTTTCCCGGTAGCGATCCTCGCGCCAGATAGGCCGCCGCCTTGCGCAAGACCTCGTTCTCTTGCTCTAGCAGGCGATTGCGCCGCTTGAGCTCTCGGTTCTCTCGCAGCACATCCGGGGCTGCGACCGACTTCGGGCCTTCATCGGCATCAGCCATACGAAGCCACGAATTCAGCGTGGTCTGGTGAATCCCGAAATCGCGAGCGACCTGCTCCACAGACACCCCAGGGCCACGCTCGCGCGCCACCCGCACCACGTCACGGCGGAACTCCTCGGGGTAGGGCTTAGGCACAACGACATCCTTCCAGCCTGACAGCTCGTCAAGCGATTTCAGATGTCACAGATCCGTTCATCAGCCCCGGTTAAGGTTCAAGCCCCGAGTGGCTCGGTGACACAAACCCCCGATGGCGCACTGCGTATCCAGTACAGCGCTGCCAACCCGTTCGCGCCGCCGGTCGCGCAAGCACCGCCCGGGCCATTGACGGATCACTCATGGACCGTCAACGGCGACCTCGTATTCACTCCCGGCATCGATGGAGTACATATCGACGGCACTCGCGGGGATTATCCGTCGCTGGAGGTCTATCAGGATTTGCCCGACGGCAGGACGCACACCGTGCTGATAGACCCGGCGGACTCCGGCAGGTCTTGGGGTCCACTTGCGAATCTGCCCTTCCACCATGATGTCGGTAGCGGCGGACGAGCATTTGAGCCGTTCGACACCGGCGGATGGAATCCAAAATACGACGTGCGGGTTCCGTTGCCGTCAACTGACTTCGGTCTGCCGACCAGCCCGCCGTCGGTTCCGCCCCTGCCGACGACGACTGTGGTGCGGTCCTGATCTCCGAAAGGCGCTCCAGAACATGAGGGTGAATTCACGGCTTCAGGTCGGCGGCGGGCGTGTTTGGGGCGCGGCAACGTGGGCCGCACCGTTCACGATGGAATTCGTGACGGGAGCCCTCGCCCTAGTCTTGTGGGTGTTGCGACGAACAGATCATGCTGCTGGATCATCCCGCACCTGGTTCTTGGCCGGGGTGCTGATCACCGCATTGATATCGATGTTGCTCTCTGGGCTGCTCTGTAGCTGGTCGTCGCCACGGATTCGCGGTGTCGGTCTCAGCTTGGCCGGCTCCGCGGCGGTTCTTTCGGTTGCGGGGATCGTCGTCGCCTTCGTGCTGTACTCGTAACCCGGGAGGTGGTTCAGATCACGACGGATCAGTCGGTGCCGCGTCACGGCGCGATCGGCTTCGCTGCAGCGACCGTCAATGTCCTGGTCGGCACACTCGCGGCGTGGACGTCGTTCCCGTATTTCTTGCTGTACGTCTACTTCGTACCGCTCATCGTCGTCGACCTGATTCTTGCGGTGTTCCTTGCCAGGCGTTCCGGCCTGGCGGCACAAGCCGGCCGCGGAATGCTCATCGGTCTGCTATCGGTACCGCTTGCGCCGGCAGTCATTTGGTTCTGTTTTCTCGCAAGTTCTCGGTAGCGTTCGCGCCGACTGCGCAGACCGGTCGCACGGCTGTTTGAGAATGGGGCAGTAGGTCGGAATGCGATCTACAACAGCATGTCTGGCGTACTTAGCCGGTAGCTCCACTCAAGTTCGACTACTTCAGGGCAGAACGAGATATGTTCCGTGCCCTTCGACCACCAGGCCCTCGGCGAATCGCAGCACTTCGTTGACCTGGCCACCGGCTTGGTTGCGATAGGCGATGACGATGGTGTCGATTCCGCGGTAGACGCCTTCGATCTCGAAGTGAAGATCCGCGATCTGCTGCAGGGCCCTGGTCCAGTAGTCGCGCAGCGCGGCCTTGCCGCTGATGATTCCCCTCGTGTGCGGCAGGAGCTTGGCGGCCACGGGTGAGGTGAACACCACGTCGTCGTGAAAATGGAGAAGGACCGACTCGATGTCGTGCGCATTCCATGCCGCAACCCATAGCTCACTGAAGGCGACGGCGTCCGGTGTCACGGTGGAGCACGTTAGTCGCCGGGTCTTCGGCGGCGCCAGTGGTTTACCGGACCGGCCAGTCGTGACCGACACCGCGAGTCCTGCTAATGGGTCGGCGGGGGCCTGGAGCAGCCACGTACCTGCTCGTGGTGCCACCGTCCTCGGGAGGAGCAGCGTCGCGTAGGTTCGGGAGGATCAGACCCAAGGACCTCACCCAGCAGTGAACGAACGAAAGCCATCATGACCGAGAATCAGACCTCCGACGTTCCTCCGAATCACCTGTCCATCGATCCGCGCAGCCCCTTCTACAACGAAGAGGCGCTCACCCGCGATGTGGGTATCCGCTTCAACGGCGCCGAGAAAATCAACGTCCATGAATACAACGTGGCCGAAGGCTGGGTGCGTGTGGAGGTTCCCACCGCCAAGGACCGCCGCGGAAATCCCATGGTCATCAAGCTCACCGGCACCGTGGAGCCGTATTTCCGCTCAGCGGACTAGCCGAGGGCCGTGGGCTGTGTCGCCGGCGCGGCCTCGGTTGCGAGTAGTTCCGTTTTCGCCTGCGCCAGTTCGGCTTTGGTGGCGGCGTCGACCTGTGGGTAGTGCGGATCGAGCCCCCGAAGCGTATTCAGCAGCACTGCCGACGTCGACAAGTGACTGAACCATTTGTGGTCTGCGGGAATCACATGCCAGGGTGCCCAGTCGGTGCTGGTGTGGCTGAGCATGTCGGCGAAGGCCCGCTGATAGTCGGCCCAGAAGCGGCGCTCCCGCAGGTCGTCGGCGGAGAACTTCCAGTTCTTCTCGGGCTCGTCGATGCGCGCCAGGAATCTGCGCTTTTGCTCATCCTTGGACAGGTTGAGGAACACCTTGACGATGATCGTCCCGTTGTCGGCGAGGTAGCGCTCCCAGTCGTTGATGTCGCGGTAGCGCCGCTGCCAGATGTCGCCTGAGTCGAGGACGGCGGTACGCGGCCACAACAACTCCGGGTGCACGCGGGTGACGAGCACGTTCTCGTAGTGGGACCGGTTGAACACCGCGATACGCCCCAGTTCGGGCAGCGCGGTCTGGTGGCGCCACAGGTAGTCATGGGCCCGCTCGGCCGCCGAGGGCGCCTTGAAGCTGTGCACATCGACCCCCTCGGGATTGAGACCCCGCATGACGTGCTTGATGGTGCCGTCTTTGCCCGCCGCGTCGATGCCTTGAAGAACGATCAGCAGCGACCGGTCGGCCTGCGCCAAGAAGCGGTCCTGCAGATCCAGGAGCGCCGCCTCGGCCTCGGCGAGGGCCGCAGTGCCGGCGTCCTTCCCCAGCTGCTCGTCGTGTCGGCCGGGATCGAAGTCTCTTGCCAGGTCCACTTTCGATCCGGGCGCGACCCGGGTGGCCTCGGCCAACGTCTTCCACTGCACCGACACCATCGCCTCCTGGTCCACTCGGTGTTCGGACGGGCCTTCCTGTGTCGATCACACTCGACCGACCGCCGTGCGTCCGTCGGCCTCCACCCGCCTGGGTTTCACCGGGTCGAGGATCCGGTAGGCGAGGAGTTTCGCACGGTCGCTGATGAGGAACCACACCAGTGCATACCCCCACACCACCGCCGCCCACTTCCAGCCGAGCGGCGTCATGAACACCCCGTAGACGGCGATCAGGGTGGCGACGGCCTGAGTGCCGAGGACCGCGATCAGCAGGATGCGGGACGGGCGGATCGACCAGAACGGCCCACGGGTCCGGGTCAGGAAGATCGTCAGGTGTCCGGCTACGGACAGCATGAGGTACATCAGGGTCTGCACGCGCGGGTGGCCGAGGTCCAAGACGCGGTCACCCAGATAGAAAAGGCCGAACGAGGCGATCGGTCCAAGCACACCCAGCACGGTCGCGATCCCCAGCACCAGGCGCATGTTCCAGGCTTCGGGTGCGTTGCGGTAGTGGACCTTGTCGTAGGCGATCGACAGGATGGCGCCGTCGTTGAGCAGCGCGAGCATCACGATCATGATCGCGGTCAGCGGATAGAAGTTGAAGACGAGGATGGCCAGCGTCATGAACAGCAGTACACGCAGGGTTTCGGCGATGCGATAGATCGCGTAGCTGGTCATCCGTTGGAAGATCTTGCGGCTCTCCTTGACCGCGTCGATGATCACCGACAGCCCCGGGGTCAGCAGCACGATGTCGGCGGCCGCGCGGGCGGCGTCGGTGGCCCCGGAGACCGCGATGCCGCAGTCGGCTTTCTTCAGTGCGGGGGCATCGTTGACGCCGTCGCCGGTCATCCCGACGATATGGCCGAGCTTCTGCAGGACATCGACGATGTGGTACTTGTGCTCGGGAAAGACTTGGGCGAATCCATCGGCCCGCTCAATGGAGGTGGCCACCGCCGCCGATTCGTCCTTGTTGACCTCGCCCAGGCCTTTGGCGTCGAGGATGTCGGTGCCCAAACCGACCTTGGCGGCGGTCTCCCTGGCGATGGCCAGCGCATCACCGGTCACCATCTTGACGGCGACGCCCATCTCCCCGGCGGTCGCAATGGTGGCTGCGGCGTCTTCGCGTGGCGGGTCGAACAACGGCAGCACGCCGACGAATCGCCAGTCGCCGTCACCTTCAGCGCGGGCCACTCCCAGGGACCGGAAGCCGTGGGCGGCGAAGTCGTCGACGGCGGCCTCGACCGTCGGCATGACCTGCGCAGCGTTGGCGGCCAGCGCCAGAATGACTTGTGGGGCACCTTTGGTGACCCGGAAGGTGGTCCCATTCGCGGTGGTGACGGTGGCCTCGGTCCGTTTGTGGACCGGGTCGAACGGTGCGAAATGCGTGACCGTGTAAGCCTTCAGAACTGATGCGTCGTCGAGGCCACCGAGTACCGCCCGGTCGATCGGGTCGTCATTGTCGGTGCGGGAGGCCAACGCGCCGTCGAGCACCACCGTCGCGGGCGTGACGCCCTCGACGGCGAACGGAGTGCCCAACGTCAAGGAGTTCTGGGTCAGGGTCCCGGTTTTGTCCGCGCACAGCACGTCGACGCCGGCGAGTTCCTCGATGGCCACCAGCCGGCTGACGATGGCCTGTTTCTTGGCCAGCAGGCGCGCGCCGACGGCCATCGTCACCGAAAGCACGGTCGGCATCGCCACCGGGATTGCGGCCACGGTCAGTACCAATGCGAACTGCAGGGTGGTCAGGATCGCGTTGCCGCGCACGAGCGAAGCCACGAAGATCACCGCGACGAGCACGACGGCCAAGATGATCAGGGAGTTGCCGATCTTGAGCACGGCCCGTTGGAAGTGGCTCACGGTGTGTGCGTCCTGGACCAGTTCGGCGGTCTTACCGAAGTAGGTGCCGGATCCGGTGGCGTAGACCAGGGCGTCGATCTCACCCTGTCGGACGATCGATCCGGAAAACACCGCGTCGCCGGTCGTGCAGGTGGCGGGCAGCGATTCCCCGGTCAGAGCGGACTGGTCGACCTCGATCTCGTCGCCGTCCAGCAGCCGGGCGTCGGCGGGGACGATGTCGCCGAGCCGCAACCGGATGACATCGCCGGGTACCAGCTCGCGCGACGGGGAGGTCGTCCACGCGCCGTCGCGGATGACGCGGGCGTTGATCGCCAGCTTGGCCTTGAGTGCGTCAATAGCGTTGCCGGCCTGGCGTTCCTCGGTGTATCCAACCGCGCCGTTGGCCACGAGCAGCACCAGGATGATGAAGAAATCCGGCCAATGTCCGACCGCGCCGGACAAGATCACGGCGATCTCGATCATCCACGGGATCGGACCCCAGAAGTAGCTCAGGAACTTCAGCAGCGGGTTCGTCTTGTGTTCGGCTATCTCGTTGGGCCCGTACTGGTGCAGCCGCTTCGCGGCGTCGGCCGCGCTCAGCCCGTCGGGGGAGTAATCGAGCTGTTCTTTGACATCGGCGAGCGGCGCCGACTTCAGATCGGTGGCTGACCCCGCATCGCCGGCCTGGCGATGCTGAGTAGGGCGGGGCGTATCGGGTGTCATCGCGTCAGTTCGCATCCGCGGCCGCACCGGAGGGTTCGCTGCACCGGTGGACCGAACGGCAGTCTGTTCATGGTGCATCCCCAGTGGTTCGGTTCACCGTAGGGTCTGGTGTGAGCGGCCGCCGACCACAGCACAGTGGCCGGCAGTCAACCCCATCCCAGACCGGCTGAGGTTCTCAACCATGGCCGACGCTACACCTCCCCGGGGTGCGACGACCCGGTGACCGAAGACCAGCTATCTTGGGAAAACGCTGTATAGCCGCTGTTGCTGGCCGGCGGACCAGGTGACTTCGGCTCGCCAGCAGCTGATCGACGCAATCAACCTGTTGCGCAGGGTAATTGCCACGGACGATCGTGTGACGGGGCGATTCGAGCCGGGCGGCCTGATCCCTGGCCTCGGGCACTCAACGCCCTCGTGTGCCGTCAACGCCTATCCCTAGCGTCACGGGGGGTTGCCATGAGCGAGATGTTGTGCAGTCCGGTCCGGTACCGTACCGTCAGCCTAGTTGACATCCCGATCAGGACTTGCTCGTGACGTCCGCAAGTGCCTCGACTCGACGTCGACCTTCTCCTCGTCGGTGAGCCCGACGGGCAGCTCGCGCACGTAGAAGTCAGACGTGTCGACGATGAATTCCCTTGCCGCGCAGCCTAACTCGCTGATCGACAACACCGCCTCGCCGGTGTCACCGTCGGTGGTGAGGCTCAACGCCGCTGTCTCATTGACCACCCGGCGAGCCGGGATCGCGCTGGTCTCGTCGTACCAGACATCGGGCAGCGACTCGCCGAACAACTGCTCATACCGCTGCTGAAAGTCGCTGAACGAGAAGGATTTTCGGGATGGCGCAGGGCTTTCTCCCTGGGCATCCACCGGGACGTGATGGAGGTAGCCGTCGATCTAGCGGTTGGCCGTAGGCCGGTGAACAGAATGAAAGCGTGCCAGGCCTGGTCCGCCATCGACGAGTGCATCTCCGAACGCGAAGCTCGGGCTCGCCTCGCGCAGGACGAGGTACCGCCTGGCTTCGGTGAACAGCTGCTCGGCCTGGACGGCGCTGTCGGCAACCCGATCCTTGACGAGTCGGTCGAGGACATCGCCGCGTCGAAGGTCAACGCCTCGGCAAGTCGGCCGTCGAGCGCCATGGTCTCTTACCGAACTCGGAAACAGAGCGCGGTGGCGGATCGGCCGGTGGGGCTGGTCACCGTGAGGCGTCCGGCGGTCTCGGTGGTGTTGTTCCCGGGCATGGTCTTCTCCCTCGGTTCCCGGGCCGTTTGGGCGCTGCCGGGTCGATGCGTCAACTGTGGCCGACGCCCCGCCGGTGTCCGCCGATCGACGAACACGGCGCGGTTACGCTGAACCCGCGCGGGTCGATCCCGACGCCGCCTACAGTCGAGTTGGGTTGGGGATCGCGATGAGCGGGTGGCTGGTAGCCCACATTCCTCCGGGTCTTCTTCTGGTGGGCCTGATCGTGCTGGTCTCGGGCGGGGCGATGCTGGTCGTGCGGCACGTTCGGCGCCGCTTTTCCGCGCTCACTCGCGACGAGCACAATGACGTCACCAAGTTCACCTACGGGTTCATCGGATTCATCTACGCCTTCTTCATCGGATTCGTCGTCTCCTCGATGTGGAGTCAGATCAACACCGCCGACGCGAACGCCCGCGCCGAGGGTGCTGCGGCAGTTGAAATAGCCAGGACTGCAACTGCTTTCGGCAAGGGTGACGCCGACCGTATCCGTCAGGCCCTGCTCGACTACGAGCTGGGCGCCATCGCCGAGTGGGTCGGTGACGGAGCGCGCTTGCCGGGGGTCGACGCGGCGCTGGACCGGCTGTCGGTGGCCTACGACCAGGCCGACGCCACCACCGACATTCAGAAGTCGGTGCTGAGCGCGTCGTACTCCAACCTCGACAAGATCAGCCAGGCGCGCACCGTGCGGCTGTTGACCGCTCGCGAGGACGCCGGGCCGCCGTGGCCGTTGTGGGCCGTCATCTTCCTGACGAGTGCGATGGTGGTGGGCACCGTCGTCATCTACGGCGTCGAGAAGCCCGCTATGCACTACCCGATGGTTGCGATCGTGGGACTGATAGTGGCCGCCAACCTGTTCCTTATCCTCGAACTGTCCCACCCCTACCTGGGCGGGATCGCGACCACGTCGGATCCGCTGCGCGAGGTCGTCGCAGTCCTGCGGCAACCGGCCGGGTGAGCGGCGCCGCTGCGCGCACTTATCGGGTGCTGCCGCCCACTTCGGCGGGCAGCGGTGGCGGCAGCGGTGTGGTGGAGGTCGGTGTCGTCGAGGTGGGTGTGGATGTCGGGGTCCCGCTCGTCGTGGTGGAGGCCGAAGACGCCTGCTGGCCGTGGAAATCCACCCATGCCTCCGTGCGGACCGTGCTGCCGCCGGAGCTGATCACCAGCGACGCCGAGCTCACCGCGTAGGTGATGCCGTCGTTGACCGCCTGGTAGGAACCGCTGCCGTTGCTGGTGGCGGTCAGCACCAGCTTGGCGCCGTCGCGGACCCGCACCCCGCGGTACTGATAGCCGCCGGCGGAGGTCTTGCAGATCGCCACCCGTGAGGTGTCCGTGCTGCCGAACAACACGGCCGTATCCGGGGTGGTGCACCGCGCCGTCGAGTCGACGTAGCCCTGGGAGTCCGACGCGGGTGCGGCGCCGGCGTGTGGCAGCGCGGTGAACAACAGAGCCGAAGATGCCGCGGCCGCCGCAACGCCGACGGCGCGGATCGCAAGAGGGGACATCTCATCCACAACACCACGAGACCGGGCTCGGTGCGACCATACGGGCGCACTCTCAACGAGATCGTTAGTGACCCGACACCGGGACGAAAGCTCTGTAGACAGATTTCGCTTTATGTACTGTGACCACGCGCACATCGAAAGGGGAGTCGGGATGCAGGGTTGCCGGGGTGGCGCGTCGATGCCGCGCCACGTCATGAAAGTTCTGGCCACGGTCGTCGCCGCCGTCGGACTGCTGCTCGGGGCGGCGCTGCCGGCTTGGGCCGCCGATGTCATCACGCTCACCTGGGTGCGCCATGGTGAGTCCACCGGCAACGTCGCCGGCGCCGGTATCGACACCACGGTGCCCGGACCCCACCTGACCGCCCTCGGCGAGGAGCAGGCCCTCGCCGTCGCCCAGCAGCTCAAAGACGGTGGCTACGACAGCATCTACGTCTCCGACATGATCCGGACCCACGAAACCGCCGCGCCGTTGGCCACGCTGACTGGGTTGACCCCGATCCAGGAGGGCGGCTTCCGCGAGATCAGCGCAGGCATCTTCGAGGGATCGCCCATCGACAGCGGTCTGGGGCGTCTGGGCTACTTCCTGATCCCCGCGGCCTGGACATTCGGCCTGCGCAGCCTGCCCATCCCGTTGGGGGAGGTCGGCACCTCGTTCGACGCCCGGGTCGACGGCGCCATCGACGACGTCATCGCCAATGGCGACGTCAAGCCGGTGATCTTCTCGCACGCTGCCACGATCATGGCCTGGACGATGATGAACGTCGACAACCCGGATCCGCTGCTGGTGCTCACCCACCCGCTGGGCAACACCGCCGTCGTGGTCGTCACGGGCAACCCCGAGGACGGCTGGACCTTGGTGAGCTGGGACGGCATCGCGATCGATCCGAACCCGTCGCTGGTGACCGAGCTGTTCGTGAACTTTCGCAATCTCGTGGTGGCCCCGCAGGACAGCTTCTTCGACGTCACCCAGGCTCTGCGCAGTGGTGACCTGAAGGCCGTGGTGGACTCGATCCGCGCCGGGGTGGTCGACATTGCCACCGCGACCGTCACCTTCGCGCGGGACACCGTCACCGACATCGCGCAGGCGATCGGCGCTGCGCTGCCCGCCCCGCCGGGCGCCGCGGTCAAGGGCCGGACCGAGAAGTCCGTCCCGGCCGCCGGTACAGATGCCGCCGGTGGAGGCACTGTCGCGGTGCAGACCCGGACCGAGATCGATGCGGCGCAGACGGACGACGCCCCGGCCACTGCGGCCAACGGCGCCACCGATCTCTCCGACGGCAACAAGACCGGGCCGGCCAAGGCCGCGGCCGCCAGCCGCCGCGGCGGAGCGCTGCGGGCGGTGTCCGACCGGTCCGGCGCCGCGGGTGCGACGAGCACCGGAAGCGGCAGCGACGGAGCCGGGAAGGGCACCGGGTCCAGCGCCCGGCCCCACCAGGATGCCGCCTGACCCGCAGACCTCAGCCCAGGTACTGCGATTCGAGCACCAAGTCGGGAACCAGCGTCTGGTATTCCATGTGGGCGCGGTGCTCCACCGTCTGCCAGGACTTCCCCTGCTGTACGCGCATGTACGCCCGGTACTTCGGCGAGCCGGGGAAGCCGACGTTGTCGGCCACGACCACCGAGCCCGGATGCAGCCAGCCGCGGTCGAGGATGCTGAGCAGGTCGGCCAGGTAGGCATTCTTGTCGTGGTCGATGAACAACAGATCGACTGTGCCCGAGGTGATTCCATACTCGTCGCGCATCACATCGAGGGTGTGGCCCCCGTCGCCGATCGTGCCGACGACGCACGTGACCCGGTCGCCGACCCCGGCATAGGCCCAAATCCGCCTTGCCACTTCGGCATTGGCCTGCGCCAGTTCGATCGAGAACACCCGGGTCGTGGGCGCGGCCCCGGCGATGCGCAGCGCGCCGTATCCACAGTAGGTACCCAGTTCCACCGCCAGCCGCGGATTCGCGCGGCGCACCGCGGCGTCGAGCAGCCTGCCCTTCTCGTCGCCGATGTTGACCAGGAATGACTTCGCGTAGGCGTAGGTATCCAACGCTGCCAGCACGTCGTCGATGTCGCCGCGGCGGGCATTGGCCTCGACGTAGTCGGCTGCCGCGGCCTCCCGGCCGTCCCCGACCTGGCCGGTGCGGTTGAAGTTGCGGATGCCGATGCCGGTGCGTACCAACGACCATCGCAACAGCGGCAAATGCCGGCGAAGACTCATGGCGCCACGTTACGTTGTCGGTAGGGGAGTCACCGGAGGTTGCGTGCGGGGATCGTCATCATCGTCGTCAGCCACCCGGCCCGGCCCGAAGCCCGGCGGCCGCGCCGTCGTGGCGGTGCTCTACGGCGTTGCCTGCCATACGTCGTTCGTCCTCGGCGTCGCCGCGATGATGGTCGCGATGTACTTCGGGATGAGCCGGTCACTGGGCGTCCTGCCGGCGCCGTGGAGCTGGATCGCCAATGTCGTTCTGCTGCTGCAGTTCCCGATCGCCCACTCGCTTCTGCTCACCCGTCCAGGCCGGCTGGCGCTGACCCGGTTGGCACCGCCCGGCACCGGCGCCACGCTGGCGCCCACCACGTTCGTGACGGTCGCTGCGCTGCAGGTGTTCACGCTCTTCGCGCTGTGGACGCCTTCCGGGATGATCTGGTGGCGTGCCGACGGCGTCGCGGCGGCGATCCTGCTGGTCGCCTACGGCGGCTCTTGGCTGCTGCTGTTCAAGGCAATGGTCGACGCCGGGCTGTCGCTGCAGACCGGCAGCCTGGGTTGGGTCGCGCTGCTACGCGGGCGGGCTCCGGTGTTTCCGCCGATGCCCACAATGGGCTTGTTTCGGCTCACCCGCCAACCGATCTACCTGGCATTCACGCTGACTCTGTGGACAGTTCCGACCTGGACGCCCGACCAGCTGGGCGTCGCCCTGACGCTCACGGCGTACTGCCTGGTCGCGCCGTCGTTCAAGGAAGCCCGCTTCCGCCGGGTGTACGGTGCGTCCTTCGACGCCTACGCCCGCCGGGTGCCGTACTGGTTACCGTGTCTGCACCGGCGGACAGTGTCGGAAAAGCCTTGTGAACCCGCTGCCCGTGGTGTACGTATCACCAGGAAGCAGGGCTGACCGAAGGACGAATCATTGCTGCGAGGGATAGCCCGCCTAGCCATCGCCGCGCCGCGGCGGGTGATCGCGGTTGTGGTGCTGGCCATGGTGGCTATCGGCATCTTCGGGGTGCCGGTCGCCAAGAGCCTGTCACCCAGCGGCTTCAACGATCCCGGCTCGCAGTCGTCGCGGGCCGCGCAACTGCTCACCGACAAGTTCGGGCAGGGTGACGTCCAGCTGCTGGTGATCGTCACCGCGCCGGACCGCTTCGACAGCTCGGCGGGACGCGCCGCCGCCGACGATGTCATCGCTGCGCTGAAGCGCTCGGGTCACGTCGCCGGGATCACTTCGGCGTGGACCTCGCCCCCGCCGGCCGCAGCCGCCCTGGTCAGCCGGGACCGCAAGTCGGGACTCATCGTCGCCGGGATCACCGGGGCCGAAGACAAACAGCAGGCCTATGCCAAGGACCTCTCCGACCAGATCACCCGCGATCGTGACGGTGTCGTCGTGCGCACCGGCGGTACGGCGATGGTCAACCTCCAGGTGACTGAGCAGTCCCAGCACGACCTGCTGCTGATGGAGTCCATCGCGGTGCCGCTGAGCTTCCTCGTTCTGGTGTGGGTCTTCGGCGGACTGTTCGCCGCCGCCCTGCCGGTCGCGGTCGGGCTGACCGCCATCCTGGGGGCCCTTGCCGTCCTGCGAGTCACCACCTTCTTCACCGACGTGTCGATCTTCGCGCTGAACCTGACCACCGCGATGGGCCTGGCGCTGGCCATCGACTACACCCTGCTGATGATCAGCCGTTATCGCGACGAACTGGCCGACGGCTCGGATCGCGCGGACGCGCTGATGCGCACCATGCAGACGGCGGGCCGCACCGTGCTGTTCTCGGCCACCACCGTCGCCCTGTCGATGGGTGCGATGGTGCTGTTCCCCATGCACTTCCTGAAGTCGTTCGCCTACGCCGGGGTGGCCACCGTCGCGTTCGCGGCCCTGGCCGCGATCGTGATCACCCCAGCGGCGATCACCCTGCTTGGCGAGCGTCTCGACAGCCTCGACGTCCGTCGCCTGGCCCGCCGGATCCTGCGCCGCAGGGAACCCGAACAGCGTCCTGTTGAACAGCAGTTCTGGTATCGCTCAACGAAATTCGTGATGAAAAGGGCGGTGCCGATCGGATTGGCCGGCGTGGTGGTGCTCCTGGTTCTCGGTGCCCCGTTCCTGGGTGTGCGCCCCGGCTTCCCCGACGACCGAGTGCTGCCGGCCTCGGCGTCGGCGCATCAGGTGGGCGATCAGCTGCGCAGCGACTTCACCAACAACTCCGAGACGGCCGTGCCGGTCCTCATCCCGGACGCGACCGGACTGTCCGACGGCCAGATCGCCCGCTACGCCGCCGACTTGTCCCGCGTCCCCGACGTCTCCGTGGTGTCGGCGCCGATGGGGGCGTTCGTCGGCGGCAAATTGGCCGGACCGCCCGTCGCGGCCACCGGACTGGCCTCCGGCAGCGCGCTGCTCACCGTGGAGAGCATCGCGCCGTTATTCTCCGACGCCTCCGAGGATCAGCTCGACCGGCTGCACGCCGTCGCCACCCCCGACGGCCGCGGCGTCGAATTCGCCGGCACCGCCCAGACCAACCGGGACAGCGTGCACGCGATCGCCTCGCGATTGCCCGTCGTGCTCGGACTCATCGCGGTGATCATGCTGGTGCTGCTGTTCCTGCTGACCGGCAGCGTCGTGCTGCCCATCAAGGCGCTGGCGCTCAACGTCTTGTCGCTGACAGCAGCCTTCGGGGCGATGGTGTGGATCTTCCAGGACGGCAACCTGGGCGCACTGGGCACCACCTCGACCGGGACGCTGGTGGCGAACATGCCGGTGCTGCTGTTTTGCATCGCATTCGGTCTGTCGATGGACTACGAGGTCTTCCTCGTCTCGCGGATCCGCGAGTTCTGGCTCGCCTCCCCACAGGGCGACGTGGACAACGACGAGAGCGTCGCGCTGGGGGTGGGCCACACCGGCCGGGTGATCACCGCCGCCGCCTTGATCATGGCCATTTCGTTCGCCGCGCTGATCGCCGCCCACGTGTCGTTCATGCGGATGTTCGGGCTCGGTCTGGCCCTTGCTGTGCTCGCCGACGCCACTCTGGTGCGCATGGTGTTGGTGCCCGCGTTCATGCACGTTATGGGCAAGTGGAACTGGTGGGCGCCGAAACCGCTGGTCAAGGTCCACCAGAAGCTAGGAATATCCGAAGCGGGCCCGGCCCGGCATACTCAGTGACGTGTCAAGAAAACGGCTCAATGGCAACGACGGTGAACCGGCCCCGACCGGTCCTCGTGTCCATGACATGCGTCCGATCAGCGTCATCGCCGGTGTCCGGGGTGAACTTCCCCCGTTGCGCTTCAGCCAGGCAGAGATCACCGAAGCCTTCATCAACATTGCGGGCTACGAGGAACACGAGCAGGTCGTCCGGGCCCTTCACCGCAGCGCCAAGGTTGACAGCCGGCACTTCATCCTGCCGCTCGAGCGATACGCAGGCCTGACCGACTTCGGGCAGGCCAACGACCTGTTCCTGGAGCACGCGGTGGAACTCGGCTCCGCGGCGGTGTCCGGAGCGCTCGAGGAAGCCGGGCTGCGGCCCGAAGACGTCGACCTCATCGTGTCGACGACGGTCACCGGTATCGCGGTGCCCTCGCTGGACGCCCGGATCGCCGGTCGGCTGGGTATGCGGCCCGACGTTCGGCGGGTTCCGCTGTTCGGGCTGGGTTGCGTCGCCGGCGCGGCGGGGGTGGCCCGCCTGCACGACTACCTGCGCGGCGCCCCCGACGGGGTAGCGGTGCTGGTGTCGGTGGAACTGTGCTCGCTGACCTATCCGGGCGCCAAACCCGACATGGCCAGCCTGGTCGGCAGCGCCCTGTTCGCCGACGGGGCGGCGGCCGTGGTCGCGGTCGGTGAGCGGCGGGCCGAGAAGATCAACGCCACCGGACCCGATGTCCTGGACTCCCGCAGCCATCTGTATCCGGACTCGTTGCGCACCATGGGCTGGGACGTGGGTTCCTCCGGCCTGCGCCTGGTGTTGTCCGCGGACCTGCCCGAAGTCATCGAGCGGTACCTGCGCGCCGACGTCACCGGCTTCCTCGGCGACCACGGACTCGACCTCGACGACATCGCCACCTGGGTCAGCCACCCGGGCGGCCCGAAGATCATCGAAGCCATCGTGGCCAGCCTCGACCTGCCCGACGATGCCCTGGAGCTGACCTGGCGGTCGCTGGCCGACATCGGCAACATCTCCTCGTCGTCGGTGCTGCACGTGCTGCGCGACACCATCGCCAAATCCCCGCCGGCCGGCCCAGGCCTGCTGATGGCGATGGGACCCGGCTTCTGCTCGGAACTCGTTCTGCTGCGCTGGCATTGATGAGCTGGTACGTACTGCTGATCGCGGCGGTCGGTGTCGAGCGTCTCGGTGAGTTGGTCGTCGCGCAGCGCAATCTCGCCTGGAGCCGATCCCAGGGTGGGGTGGAGTTCGGGGCGCGGCACTATCCGGTGATGGTGGTCCTGCACACCGGCCTGCTGGCCGGGTGCCTGGCCGAGGCGATCGGATTGCACCGCCCGTTCCTGCCCGCCCTCGGCTGGCCCATGTTGGCGATTGTGGTTGCCGCCCAAGGCTTGCGGTGGTGGTGCATCACCACCCTGGGGCGGCAGTGGAACACCCGGGTGGTCGTCGTTCCCGGCGCGCCGCGCGTCACCGGCGGCCCGTACCGGTTCTTGCCCCACCCCAACTATGTCGCTGTCGTCGCCGAAGGCGTCGCGCTGCCGCTGGTCCACAGCGCCTGGATCACCGCCGCGGTGTTCACGGTGCTCAACGCGGCGCTGCTGCGAACCCGTATCCGCACCGAAGACGCCGCCCTGGCCAGCCTCACGTGATCGATCTCCTGGTCGCGGGCGGTGGGCCGGCCGGTCTGGTGACCGCGCTACACGCCGCGCGGGCCGGGATGAGCGTGACGGTGCTCGAGCGCCGCGCGGTGCCCGTCGACAAGGCCTGCGGTGAGGGGCTGATGCCGCACACTGTGGCACACCTGCGCGATCTCGGAATCGCGCCGTACGGCAAACCGTTTCGCGGGATCACCTATCTGGACTCCGGCCATCGCGTCGAAGCGCCGTTTCGGGCCGGCTCCGGGCTGGGGGTACGTCGCACCACACTGCACGCGGCGTTGTCCGAGGCGGCGCAGGCGGCGGGCGTCGACGTGGTCCACACCGACATCGGGCCGGTCGACCAGGACGCGACCTCGGTGCGGTGCGCAGGCCTACAGGCGCGGTACCTGGCCGCCGCCGACGGATTGCACTCACCGATCCGGCGATCGCTCGGGCTGAGCCTGCCCAGCCGCGGAACCCGCCGTTGGGGGATACGCCGGCACGTTCACACCGCACCGTGGAGTGACTGCGTCGAGGTCTACTGGGGCGACGGTGCCGAAGCCTATGTGACACCGGTGGCCGACGACTGCGTGGGCGTGGCGATCCTGACCTCGAAGCAGGGATCGTTCGAGAGCCGGCTGACCGAATTCCCCGAATTGAGCGCACGTCTGCAGGGGCGACCGCTCGGTCCGCAGCGGGCCGCCGGGCCACTGCGGCAGCGGGTTTCGAACCGCACCGCGGGCCGGGTGATGCTCGTCGGAGACGCCGCCGGCTACGTCGACGCGCTGACCGGTGAGGGTCTGGGCATCGCGTTCGGCGGCGCCGAGCTGGTGGTGGGGTGCGTGCTGGCCGACCGGCCGGGCGACTACGACCGGCACTGGCGCCGGATGTCGCGCCGCTACCGACTGCTGACCGCTGGGCTGCTGCACGCTGTCGAGTCACCGTTGTTGCGGAGGCGGATTGTGCCCGCCGCCGCCGCACTGCCCCTGGCGTTCAACGGGATTGTCAACCTCCTGGCCTACTGACGGACTAGGCTGCGCCGCTATGGACGCCGGACCAGGCCCGGGTCGCGCTGTTGCCGGCCTCCGAGCAGTCTGCGTTCGTCACCGGGTACAACATCCCGGTCGGCGGTGGAACGAAAGCCGGCCGTGTGAAACATCCTGACAGGCAATCTCTTTCGCTGAAACGTGGCGGGTCACCGCCGTCGGCCGCCCTTGCAGTGGCAGAGATCACGACGCGTTGCGCCGAATCGCTCCGGCACTGTCTGGCTCGTCGGTAACCTCGATGGGGATGACTATGGAGGTCGCATGACGGCGGAGGGCGGCGAACGCGGCCTGGCGTCGGCCTTGGGTGCGACGCCGGAGTTGGTCGCGGCGCGGGCCG
The DNA here is from genome assembly GCF_054073305.1 of Mycolicibacterium sp. CBM1. NCBI lineage: Bacteria > Bacillati > Actinomycetota > Actinomycetes > Mycobacteriales > Mycobacteriaceae > Mycobacterium > Mycolicibacterium sp. CBM1. Next base: position 17,883 of record NZ_JBSXPP010000021.1, read on the forward strand.
ACGGGCTGGCCAAGATGGACGTGTTCGGTAACTGCTCGCCCGCCGTGCTGCGACCCCTGGCGGCGCGGTTGCGGCCGTTGCAGGCGCCGGCCGGCCAGGTGCTGATGCGCCAGGGCGAGCAAGCGGTTTCCTTTCTGCTGATCCAGTCCGGGCGGGCCGAGGTGCGCCACGCCGGTGAGGACGGTGAGGTGATTCGCGACGAGGTGAGCGCCGGGATGATCGTCGGCGAGATCGCATTGCTGCGCGACAAGCCGCGGTCGGCGACGGTGACCACGGCAGAGCCGCTCACCGGGTACATCGGCGACTGCGTGGCCTTCGGGATCATGGCCGAGCTCCCGGGCATCACCGAACGCCTGCTGCGTACCGCCCGCCAGCGGATGGCCGCCTTCGTCACCCCGATCCCGGTGACCCTCAAGGACGGAACCGTGTTGATGTTGCGGCCGGTGCTGCCGGGCGACAGCGCGCGCACCTCCAACGGGCCGGTCGAGTTCTCCACCGAGACGCTCTACCGCCGCTTCATGTCGATGCGGGCACCGAGCATGGCGCTGATGAACTACCTGTTCCAGGTGGACTACGTCGACCACTTCGTGTGGGTGCTCGTCGACGGCCCGGACGGCCCCGTCGTCGCCGACGTGCGATTCGTGCGCGACGAGGCGGACCCCTCGATCGCCGAGATCGCCTTCATCGTCGGCGACGCCTATCAGGGCCGCGGCATCGGCAACTTCCTGATGGATGCCGTGGCCATCGCGGCCAACGTCGGGGGAGTGGAGAGCTTCACCGCCCGAGTGCTGATCGACAATATACCGATGCGCACGATCCTCGACCGGTTCGGTGCACACTGGGAGCGCGACGAGCCCGGGGTGGTTACCACGGTCTTCAGCGTCCCGAAAATCGATGCGCTCCAAATCGATTCGGCACTGGCCACCGCGATCCGCGACTCCGCCCGCCAGGTGATCCGGGCGGTCGGCTGAGATGGCCAAACCCACCCTCAACAAGGACACCCGGCTGTGCATCTCGCTGGCCGGCCGGCCCAGCAACATCGGCACCCGATTCCACAACTACCTCTACGACCGGCTCGGGCTGGATTTCGTCTACAAGGCCTGCACGACCACCGATATCGCCGCCGCGATCGGCGGCGTGCGGGCGCTCGGCATCCGGGGCTGCTCGGTGTCGATGCCGTTCAAGCAGGATGTACTGGCGCTGGTGGACCACGTCGAGGAGTCCGCACGCGCCATCACCGCGGTCAACACCATCGTCAACGACGACGGCGTGCTGACCGCGTCCAACACCGACTACCTGGCCGTGCAGCGGCTCATCGCCGAGCACGGCCTCGACCCGTCGGCCAGCGTGCTGATCCGGGGCAGCGGTGGTATGGCGAGCGCGGTGGCAACCGCGTTTCGTGACAGCGGCTTCGGTGCGGGCACCATCGTCGCCCGCAATGCCGAGACCGGTGCCGCGCTGGCCGACCGGCTCGGCTATCGCTGGCGCGAGGAGGTGGGCGAGGTGCGTGCCCAGGTGATCGTCAACGTGACACCGATCGGCATGGCCGGCGGACCCGAGGAACGCGAACCCGCCTACGGCGACGACGTGGTCGCCGCGGCCGACACGGTCTTCGACGTCGTCGCCGTGCCGTCGGAAACCCCGCTGATCGTTGCCGCCCGCGCCGCCGGAAGGCACACCATCACCGGCGCGGAGGTGATCGCCCTGCAGGCCGCCGAGCAGTTCGAGCGCTACACCGGGGTGCGCCTGACTCCCGACCAGGTCGCCGAGGCCTCCGAGTACTCCCGGGCGTGATCCGGGGCCCAGCCCGGCGGCCCAGGCGGGTGACTCAGGGAGTGATCGTCGTCTTCTCGTCGATCACGCTGGTCGCGTCCATCAGCGGGCCCTCCTGGCCGTCGAGCGCGTCGGCGTTCATCTGCAGCACGTAGAGGCCGTCCTTGCCCGGGATCACCACCGTCTTCTGGGCGATGATCCGCTTGTTGCCGTCCTTGGTGTAGTTGCCCCCGAGCTGGGCAGCCTCGAATCCGCTCAGCGTGCTCTGGCTGGGATCACCGAGGGACTCCCAGCCCGGCAGGTTTTCCAACTCCCCGGGTGCCAGCTCCAGGATCTTCTTCGGGTCGACGTTGCCGGTCAGCTTGGAGACGATCGCGATGACACTCGGTGGGTCGTTGGGCACCTCGGGGGTGTCGAAGACGATCGCGGCATAGGCCCAATCAGGAGTCTGGGCACCCGCGTCCGACCATCCCGGCGGCATCGCCAGATCGATGTTCGGCGAACCGGGATCACCACGCTTGACCGGCGTCTCGGTGATCTGGTTCTCCTTGAGGTAGTCCTGAATGGTCTGTTTCTTAGCGGCCGCCGGGGTGGGGCTCGTCGAGGTCTTGGTGCTCGTCGAGGTGCTGGTGGAGGTCGAGGTGGACGTGGAGGTCTTGGTGTCGGCCTTGTCGTTCGAGCCGCAGCCGGCGACTCCAACGCTCAACGACACTGCGGCCAGGCTCGCCGCGGCTACCGCCGTCATCTTGTTCATCCGACGGATTCTCCTCAGGTGTTCGTGGCCGACTGCTGCCGGTGACCGGTCCACTGAGCAGCTTAATCGGCGTGGGGGTCGAAAGGCGCCGATTCCTGGGCAACTGCTGTGCCTCCGATGGGAGGCGCACCAAGTCGTTGCCGACGGCCTTCTGACATGGGTGTGACGGCCGGTGCGCCTGGGGATTACGGCGCGGACCGCGCGGGTAAGTTCGGACGCATGCGGAAGACGATTGTGGGAACAGCACTGGCCACCGCGGCGGCGGCGGTCGCCGGAAGCGTCGCCAGCCGCCAGGGCGTCGAGACTTGGTACCCCAGGCTGCGCAAACCCCGCTACGTCCCGCCCAACGCTGTCTTCCCCATCGCGTGGACCACGCTATACGCCGATATCGCCGTCACTTCCGCGGCCACCGTCGACCGCTTCCGCGCCGACGGGCAGGACGCCAAGGCACGCGCTTATCTTGCGGCTCTGGGCACTAACTTGGTGCTCAACGCCAGCTGGAGCTGGCTGTTCTTCAAGTTGCACAAGCTGGGCCCGTCGGTGGCCGTGGCCGGTGCGCTGGCGCTGAGCAGCGCGGATCTGGCGCGACGGTCCGCCGACGCCGATCCCAAGCTGGGTGCGGCCCTGACGCCCTATCCGCTGTGGTGCTCCTTCGCCACGGTGATGTCCGCCGACATCTGGCGGCTCAACCGCTGACCCGTCGCCGGGAGCCCGCGGTGCGCGTGCCCTCGCCGCGCGATCGGTGATATCAAGAACCGTGCGGCGGCTCGCGCTCTGGCTGATCTCAGCGCTCTTGCTGGTGTCGTGCGCGAGCCCACCGGCCGGCCCGCCTTCGGCGGCGTCGACCACCATGGCGCCGCCGAGCATCGCGCCGGTCGATCCCGCCCACATCAAACGCATCCGGCCGGCCCTGCCTGCCGGCTACGAGATCGCCGACGTGGCCGGCCCGGTGAGCGCCGCTGGCCTGTGGGGCTTCGGCGCCGGCTGGAGCGCGCAACCTCCGCAGTGCGCCACGTTGGCCGACCCGGCCCCCGCCGATCCTGCCGCCCGCGGCTACTCCGCCTCCGGCCCCGGCGGCATCGTCTACGTCGTAGTCGCGACGCCCCCGGCCGCCGTGCCCGTCGCCGATCTGGGCGGCGACTGCGCGCAGTGGAGCATGACCTTCGCGCACACCAGCGGGGCGGTGCGACTCATCGACGCCCCCCAGATCAACGGCGCCGAGACAATCGCGATGGCGGTCGACACCCGCACCGTCGTCGAGTCGGGCACCGAGACAGACGGCCAGGCCGTCACCGCGTTGGCCTGGCTCGACGGCCGCGTCGTCTACGTCACCCTGGTCACCGACCCGGGTTCGGTCCACGCCCCGCTGAGCTCGCAATTTGTTGGTGAGCTGCTGGTGAAGACCGTGTCGGCCCTGCGCGACTGAGCGGCGCACCCGGTAGATTCGCCACGATGCGCAAGCTCAGCACGGTCGCCGCGGTTCTGTGCGCCGCCCTGCTCGCCGCATGTTCGACGGGCAGCCCGAGCGAGTCGAAAGCCGATATCGGGAAGGTCACCACGCTCAAGGCCGACTTCGGCCCCGAGTTCAAGGTCACCGAGGTCGCGCCGACCGGGATCGATCCCAAACTGCTCACCGGTCAGAAGCTGCCCGACGGGGTGCGGTTCGATCCGGCCGGCTGCGCGAAGTTCGCCACCGGGCAGCTGGTGCCGCCCGGCACCGAGGGCAACATGGCGGCGGTGTCGGCCGAGGGGGCCGGCAACCGATTCATCATCATCGCCGTCGAGACGAACTCGCCCGTGCCCGTAGCCGAACCCGGGCCGGACTGCCGCAAGGTCGCGTTCAGCGGGGGTGCGGTGCGCGGCCTGGCCGAAACCGTTGACACCCCCACGATCGACGGCACCCAAACCCTGGGCGTGCACCGGGTGCTGCAAACCGTGATCGACAGCACGCCCCGCACCGGCGAGATCTACAACTACTCCGCTCACTTCGGCGACTACCAGGTCATCGTCACCGCCAATCCGCTGGTGCTGCCGAACCAGCCGCTGGCCCCGGTGGACACCCAGCGGGCGCGCGATCTGCTGGTCGCCGCCGTGAAGGCCGTCCGCGGCTGACGTTCAGCGGACATCGCGCGGCCGGAACTGGATGCTGATCCGCGGGCCCTTCGGCAGCGCCGTCTTGGGAACCGCATGCTCCCAGGTGCGCTGGCATGACCCGCCCATTACCAGCAGGTCGCCGTGGTGCTGGGGCAGCCGCAACGACGGGCCGCCGCCGCGCGGCCGCAATGCGAACACCCGCGTCGCGCCGAGGCTGACGATCGCCACCATGGTGTCCTCGGTGCTGCTGCGGCCCACGGTGTCGCCATGCCAGGCGACGCTGTCCGAGCCATCGCGGTACAGGCACAGGCCCGCGGTGGTGAACGGCTCGCCTAGTTCCCCGGCGTAGATGTCGTTGAGTCGGCGACGCAGTTTCGTGAGGAGCGGATGCGGCGCGGGTTCGGCGGTCAGGTCATGGAAGCTGACCAGGCGCGGGACATCGAGCACCCGGTCGTACATCTGGCGCCGTTCGGCCCGCCAGGCGACTGCGGCGAGCAGGCCGTCGAACAGTGCGTCGGCCTCCTCGACCCAGGCCGAACGGATGTCGACCCACGCCCCGGCTCCGAGTTCGCGGCGCTCGCTGTGCTCGAACAGCGCGCCCTGAACCACCACAGACACCCGGTCAGGATATCGCACATCTGTTCGATGGCGTGGATGGTCGCTACAGTCGGGTCGCTCCGGGCCCTTGGTCGGCGAGAACATCGTCTGGGTTGGACAACGCGCAGTTGCGCAAACTGAGGCAGCCGCAGCCGATGCAGTCGGCGAGGTTGTCGCGCAACCGCTGCAGGTGTCCGATCCGCTCGTCGAGATCCTCACGCCAGCCCGCCGACAGTCGCGCCCAATCCCGACTGGTGGGCACTCGATCGGTGGGCAACGAGTTCAACGCCTCGCGCACCCGGGCCAGCGGAATGCCAAGCCGCTGCGACATTCTGATGAATGCCACCCGGCGCAGTGTCTCGCGTGGATAGCGGCGCTGGTTGCCCGTCGTGCGGCGGCTGTTGATCAGCCCCTCGCGCTCGTAGAAGTGCAGTGCCGAGATCGCCACCCCGGCTCGGTGGGCAAGCTCACCGGGTGCCAGTTCGTGCTCGGTCACACCTCAACGATAGTTGAGGTGGCTGTCGGTTGTTACGGTGCTATCTGTGACTGCCACTGTGCTGGGCTCCAACTCCGAGGTCGGGACGCTGCGGGTCGTCATCCTGCACCGGCCCGGCGCCGAATTGCAGCGGCTGACTCCGCGCAACAACGACAAGCTTCTCTTCGACGGCCTGCCCTGGGTATCGCGCGCCCAGGAGGAGCACGACGCGTTCGCAGGCCTGCTGCGCTCCCGAGGGGTGGAAGTGCTGTTGTTGGCCGACCTGCTCACCGAGGCGCTGTCCAGCGGTGCGGCCCGCATGCAGGGCATCTCCGCAGCGGTCGACGCCCGGCGGCTCGGACTGCCGCTGGCGCAAGAACTTTCGGCCTATCTGCGGAGTCTGGAGCCGGCACCGCTGGCGCACGTGCTGACCGCGGGCATGACGTTCACCGAATTGCCGTCCAGTGCCAAGGCCGACACCTCGCTGGTGCGTCGCATGCATCACGGCGGTGACTTCGTCATCGAACCGCTGCCGAACCTGCTGTTCACCCGGGACTCGTCGTTCTGGATCGGTCCGCGGGTGGCGATCACCTCGTTGGCGTTGCCCGCCCGCATCCGCGAGACCTCGCTGACCGACCTCATCTACGCCCACCATCCCCGGTTCCTCGGCGTTCGGCGCGCCTATGAGTCGCACACCGCCCCGGTCGAAGGCGGCGACGTGCTCTTGCTCGGCAACGGGGTGGTCGCGGTCGGGGTCGGGGAGCGGACCACCCCCGCGGGGGCGGAAGCGCTGGCGCGCAGCCTGTTCGACGACGGCCTCGCGCACACCGTGCTGGCGGTGCCGATCGCCCAGGAGCGTGCGCAGATGCATCTCGACACCGTCTGCACGATGGTCGACGTCGACGCCGTAGTGATGTATCCGGCGATCCAGGACTCGTTGTCGGCGTTCACCATCAAGAGCACACCCGACGGTGTGAAGATCTTCGACGAGGCCCCGTTCGTCAGGGCCGCCGCCGAGGCGATGGGGATCGACCGCCTGCGGGTCATCGACACTGGACTGGACCCGGTGACCGCCGAGCGTGAACAGTGGGATGACGGCAACAACACCCTGGCGCTGGCTCCCGGTGTCGTGGTCGGCTACGAACGCAACACCGAAACCAATGCGCGCCTGCAAGATTCGGGTATCGAGGTGTTGGCCATCTCCGCGTCGGAGCTCGGCACCGGACGAGGCGGGCCACGCTGCATGTCGTGCCCGGTCGCCCGGGACTCGTTGTGACAGAACTGCTCAGCGACGATCCGGGGCGGACGGTGCGGTCGTGGTGAGGACGCGGCGGAACCCGTATCGGCTGGGCCGGCTGCGGGCTGCGCTGCGGCGCCGTCCCTCACCGCGGGTGGCCATCATCGGGGCCGGATTCGGTGGTTTGGCCGCGGCGGTCGCGCTGCGCCGCGTCGGCGTGGACGATCTGGTGATCATCGAACGCCACGATGGTGTCGGCGGGACCTGGCGAGTCAATACCTATCCGGGTGCGGCGTGCGATGTGCCGAGCCATCTGTATTCGTTTTCCTTCGCTCCCAAGCCCGACTGGAGCCGCACCTACGCCCGGCAGCCGGAGATCCTGGCCTACCTGGAGTCGGTGGCCGATACCTTCGATCTGCGGCGCCACCTGCTGACTGACACGCGGGTACGCAGCGCGCGGTGGAACGAATCGATCCAGCAGTGGAGCCTGGAACTCGAATCCGTCTCCAGCGGTTCCACATTCGCCTTCGCCGCGGACGTGGTGGTCAGTGCTGTCGGACTGTTCGGCGAGCCCAGGCTGCCCGACATCGACGGTTTGACGGATTTCGACGGACCTGTCATGCACACGGCCCGCTGGGAACCCCGCGCCGACGTCAGCGGTTGCCGAGTGGCCGTGATCGGCACCGGGGCCAGTGCGGTCCAGGTGGTCCCGGAACTGACCGCGGTGGCCGCCGAAGTGACTGTCTTCCAGCGGACCCCGCCGTGGATGGTGCCCAAGGACGACCGGCCGTTCGACAGCGTGGAACTCGCCCGCTTCCGGCGCAGCCGGTGGGCCGCACACCGGGAGAGGTGGCGACTACTCAAGGAGCAGCACGACAACACCGTGCTTCGGCTCGACGACCCGATGATCGCCGGGGGGCAGCGCATCGCCGAGGATTTCTTACGCCGTAGCGTCGTCGACGACGAGCTGCGGGCGGCACTGACACCGGACTATCCGTTCCGGTGCAAGCGTGTGCTGCTCGGCGGGGACTACTACGCCGCGTTGCAGCGCGACAACGTCACGCTGGTTGCGGAGCCGATCAACAAGATCACCCCTACCTCGGTGTGCACGTCGTCGGTGGCAGTCGAGGTCGACACCATCGTGCTGGCTACCGGCTTTCAGGCCAGTCGCTACCTGTCGGGCATCGAGGTCAGCGGGGTTGGCGGGCAATCGCTGCACGAACGCTGGTGGCAAGACCCGGGCGCTTACCTCGGTGTCGCGGTCAGCGGCTTTCCCAACTTCTTCATGCTTTACGGTCCCAACACCAACCAGGGCGGCAATTCGATCGTCGACATCCTGGAGGCGGGCGCGCGGCTGGTCGCCACTGCGGTCGGGCGGCTCGCGCGCCACGGCGGGACGCTGGAGGTGCGTCGCAGCGCCGAACGGCGGTTCAACGACGAGATCGACGCGGAACTCGAGCGCACCGTATGGACGCAGTGCGACAGTTACTTCCGGTCACCGAGCGGGCGCATCGTTACGCAATGGCCGTACACCGAGATCGACTACGCGCGGCGAACCTGCCGGCTCCGGCGCGACGACTGGGTGTTCGGCACAGCCGTGACACCCCCTGCGGCCAGCCCCCGATGACCGCCTCGTCCACCAGCTGCAGACGCTGAAGCCGGCCCTGGGACTCTGAGGCGGTCCGGCTGCCCCGGTGGGCTCATCGCCAGCTGGGCAGCCAAATTTCCATGTTCCACGTTCCCGGCGAGATCGGAATACCGGTCAGCACTGGATAAAGCCAGGCGAAGTTGGTGATCACGACCGCCACGTAGCAGCTGACCACGATGAGTCCGAGCGTTCGCCGCTCAGCATTCTGGTTGGGGGCGTGCAGGATGTCGCCGAGGATCAACGCGATCGCCATCACCAGGAAGGGCGCCATCGGCACCGCGTAGAAGAAGTACATCTGCCGGTCGATGTCGGCGAACCACGGCAGGAAACCCGCGCTGTACCCGGTGAGCACGACCGCGTAGCGCCAGTCGCGGCGCACGAACGCCCGCCACGCCGCATACACCAGGACCGGCACGGCGACCCACCACATCGCCGGTGTGCCGACCAGCATCACGGCCTTCACACACGAGGCCGCCCCGCACCCGGGAACGTTCTGGTTGTCGATCGCATAGAGCACCGGCCGCAGGGACATCGGCCATGTCCACGGCTTGGACTCCCACGGGTGGTGATTGCCGTTGGAGTTCGTCAGCGTCGAATGGAAGTGATACGCCTTGTAGGTGTAGTGCCACAGCGACCGGATCGCGTCCGGTGGCTGGAACCACTGCCGTTCGCCGATCGACTGGCCGACCTCGTAGCGGTTCACCGCGGTCTCCGAGGAGAACCAGAACGCGTAGGAACCTAGGTAGATGGCGAACGGGATCAGCAGGAACACATACGCGCTCGGCCCGGCGTCGCGGCGAATCGCCCCGAACCACGGCCGCGGCACCCGGTACGCGCGTCGCGCGGCGATGTCGAACGCCAGCGACATCGCCCCGAAGAACACGATGTAGTAGAGGCCCGACCACTTGGTGGCCACTGCCAGCCCGAGCAGCACACCCGCGCCGAACCGCCACCACCGCACCCCGAGACGCGGTCCCCACGGCGTCTCGGCGATCCTGCCTTCCAGCAGCGCATTGTGCATCCGCTCGCGGACCTGGTCGCGGTCGACGATCAGCGCGCCGAACGCGGCCACCACCAGGAACGTCTGGATGCCGTCGAGCAGGGCGGTGCGCGCCGCCACGAAGCTCACGCCATCGGCGATCAGCAGCAGCCCGGCGATCGCGCCGACCATCGTGGACCGGGTGATCCGCCGCACGATGCGCACCACCAGCGCCACCAGGACGACACCCAGCACCGCACTGGTGAAGCGCCAGCCCACGCCGTTGTAGCCGAACAGCGCTTCGCCGATCGCGATCAGCTGCTTGCCGACCGGCGGGTGGACGACCAGCCCGAAACCCGGGTTGTCCTCGACGCCGAAGTTGTGCAGCATCTGCCAGGCCTGCGGCGCGTAGTGCTTCTCGTCGAAGATCGGGGTGCCGGCGTCGGTCGGCGAGCCGAGATTCATCAGCCTCGTCAGCGCGGCCAGCGCGGTGACGATGGCCGTCGCCACCCAGCCCTCGATACGGTCCAGCGGACCGAAGTCGGCGACCGGCACAAGCGGGCCCGGGCTGATGACGGGAACGGTGCGCGGGTGCGCGGCCAGGTCATCGGCGGTGGCAGTCATCGGTGTCGATCGTAAGCTCTCCCCGTGAGATCCCCGAGTCGCTACGCTCCGGCCCGCCGGTTATGACGACTGGCCGATTGCTGCTGGGCGCCACCCCGCTGGGGCAGCCGTCGGATGCCTCGGCCCGACTGGTCGAGGCGCTGGCCGGCGTCGACGTGGTGGCCGCCGAGGACACCCGGCGGGTGCGCACGCTGGCTCAGGCGCTCGGGGTGCGGATCGCCGGGCGGGTGGTCAGCCTGTTCGACCAGAACGAGGCGGCCCGGGTTCCGGCGCTGGTCGACGACATCAACGCCGGGGCGGTCGTGCTCGTTGTCAGCGACGCGGGCATGCCGCTGATCAACGATCCCGGCTACCGGCTGGTCACGGCCTGCATAGAAGCAGGGGTGGCGGTGTCCTGTTTACCCGGACCGTCGGCGGTCACGACCGCGCTGGCCGTCTCGGGTTTGCCGTCGGACCGGTTCTGCTTCGAGGGGTTCGCGCCGCGCAAGCAGTCGGCACGACGGTCCTGGCTGGCCGGTCTTGCCGCCGAGGCACGCACGACGGTGTTCTTCGAGTCGCCGCGCCGGCTGGCCGAGTGCCTCGGTGACGCCGTCGACGAACTCGGCCCCGACCGTCGCGCGGTGGTGTGTCGCGAGCTGACGAAGGTCCACGAGGAGATCCGGCGCGGAACGCTGGCCGAACTCGCGCAGTGGGCCGACGACAAGGTGCTCGGCGAGATCACCGTGGTGCTCGCCGGCGCCACCCCGGTCGCCGACGTGGCGACCCTGGTGGCCGAGGTCGAGGAATTGGTCGCCGAGGGCATGCGGGTCAAGGATGCCTGCGCCCGCGCGGTCGACGCCCACGCCGGGGCGCCGTCGAGGCGCGAACTCTACGACGCGGTGCTGCGCTCGCGCGCCGGCGATTCGTAGGCACCGGCCGGTCCGAGGATGGGGCGGGCCTTGTGCAGGCATTCCTGCCACTCCGCGGCCGGGTCGGAGTCGGCGGTGATCCCGCCACCCACGCCGAGCACAGCGCCGCCGACCGCGTCGAACTCGACGGTGCGGATCGCCACGTTGAGTTCGGTGCCCGCGATCGGGGAGGCCATCCCGGCCGTTCCGCAGTACACCCCGCGGCGGTGCGGTTCCCACCGCGAAAGAAATTGCCGGGCACGGCCTTTCGGAGTTCCGGTCACCGATGCCGGCGGGAACGCCGCCGCCAGGAGTCCCGCGGGGGAGAGCTCGGGCGAGACCTGCGCGCTCACCGTCGACACCAGATGCCACACGCCCGGGGCGGGCCGTACAGCCAGCAGTTCGGGCACCGTCACGGTGCCGACGTCGGCAACCCGACCCAGGTCGTTGCGCACCAGGTCGACGATCATGATGTTCTCGGCGACGTCCTTGACCGAGGCCAACAGCTCGGCCGGCGCGCACCGCAGCGGCAGTGTTCCCTTGATCGGGCTGGAGGTGACCTGGTCGCCGGTGCGGCGCAGGAACAGCTCCGGTGATAGCGACGCCACTGCTCCCCAGTCCCCGGCCAGGTACGCCGCGCGCGCCGGGGTGGTCCGGGCCACCGCGTCGGCGAAGAACTCCACCGTCGAACCGCGCAGCCTGCCGGTGAACTGGGTGCAGATGCAGGCCTGGTAGATCTCGCCGGCCCGAATCGCTTCCAGGCAGGCCGTCACACCGGCCTGGTGAGTGTCGAAATCAGCTTCCTCCCAAGCGATCTCGTAGTGCAGGGGTGCAGGCTTATCGGACAGCGCCTCGGTCACCCAGGCCGCCACGGGCGTGCCCGACAGGCTCTCGTGCCACCAACAGCCAGCGCGGTCGAGGCGCAGCACGCTGTCGGTCCACCCGCCGGCGGCCACCGGAACGCGGGGCGGCCTGGCGTCGGCGGCGGCGTCGGGATAGGACAGGTAGCCGATCCATCCACCGCCGACGGCATCGCGGTGAGCACCGGCCGGGACGGCGAACGCCTCGGCGGGGTCGCACGGTGCCAGCCGAACACTGGGGGCGATCACCGCGGCCGAGTCGAACCAGTCACCGACCAGGGCCGCCGGGGGTGCCAGCGCGCCACGTTCGGTCCCGGCGGCAAGCGCGCGCAGCACATCGGTGGGTGCACCGATATCCCCGAGCCGCTCGACGCGCATCGCCCTAGCCTGACAGACGCACTCGCTAGCGGCTGATCTCCCTAGGGACGGTGACCGCGGCCAGCTTCTCCGGATTGCGCATCGCGTAGAAGTTGGTGATCTGGCCGTCGGCCACCTCGATCAGGAACACGCCGTCCGGGCGTTCGTCACGGAACACGATCGCCGCCGGCGCGTTGTTGTAGGACGCGATCTGCACCCGGTACTCCGAACCGGCCCGGCTCATCAGGCCGATCAGGAGCCTGGCGACCTTCTCGGCGCCCAGCACCGGCCGGCGCGCCGCGCTGACCTTGCCGTCGCTGTCGGAGGTGAACACCACATCGGGGGCCAGCATCGCCATCAGCCCGGCCAGGTCGCCGGTGGCCGCGGCGGTGAGGAACTGCGTGGTGATCTGCTGGGACTGCTGCGGATCCACCGGTTCGAATCGGCGGCGCCGGGAGTGCACATGTTCGCGGGCCCGGTGTGCCATCTGCCGGACAGCGGCCGTGGATTTACCTACTGCAGAAGCGATTTCGTCGTGGCTGAAGCCGAAGACCTCGCGCAGCACGAACACCGCGCGCTCGTCGGGCGTCAACGTCTCGAGGACCACGAGCATGGCCATCGACACCGATTCGGCGAGCACCACATCCGAGGACGCGTCGGTGTCGTCGAGCAGCAGCGGCTCCGGCAGCCACGGACCCACATAGTCCTCCCGCCTGCGGGCCTGGCTGCGCAGGGTGTTCAGTGCCTGCCGGGTGACGAGCTGGGCCAGGTAGGCCTTGGTGTCGCGCACCTGTGCCAGATCCACGCCCGCCCAGCGCAGGTAGCTGTCTTGCAGCACGTCGTCGGCCTCGGTCGCCGAACCGAGGATCTCGTAGGCGATGGTGAACAGCAGCGGCCGCAGGGCGGTGAACCGCTCGGCGTGATCATCGGCCCCGGTCACGATGCCGGCACCGCCGTGGCCGCCGGCCGCTTGCCGCCCTTGAGCCAGAAGTAGGAGCCAGGCTTGCGGGCCTCGCGGCGCAGGAAGCTGACGGTGCCCCTGCAGACGGCCTCCTTGATGGCCGCCGCACCGCGCCCGCCGATGTACAGCGGCAGCGCAGTGTCGTCGGTGCGGGCGAGCTGGATGGCGCCTGCACCCCGGCCCAAGCTGATGCACTGTCCGGTGAACGCCTGGCTGATCGCGGCCGGTCGGGTGCCCGCGATGCGGGCCAGCACGGTGTTGGCCGCTTGGGCGCCCAGCGGGATCGCGGCCTGGCAGCTCATCCGCAGTGGCTGGCCCGAAGGCGCCGCGGCGTCCCCGGCAGCGATGATCCGATCGTCGTCGAGGCTGGTCAGCGTCTCGTCGGTGAGTACCCGGCCGAGGGTGTCGGTCCGCAACCCCGACCGGGACGCCAGGTCGGGCACCCCGAATCCGGCCGTCCAGATCGTCACGGCGCTGGGTAGGCGGCGCCCGTCGTCGAGGACCACCGCGTCGGCGCTCACCGCGGTCACCATGGCAGCAGGGCCGTCGACGATCTGAACGCCCAACGTGCGCAGCCGCTTGGTCACCGACCGGCGGCCCGGGGTGGACAGGTAGGGGCCGAGCACCGGCCCGCACACCAGGGTCACCCGGCGGCCCTGCTCGGCGAGCTCGGCGGCGGTCTCCAGGCCGGTCGGGCCGGCCCCGACGACACACACCGGCGCGTCGTGGTGGACCTTGCCGAGCGCGTCGGCCAATCGCTTGGCCTCCTCGAGATCGCCGATTTGATAAGCGAACTCGTCGGCGCCGGGCACGTTCGGACCGCCCGACCCGCTGCCGACCGCGTAGATCAGGTAGTCGTAGGGCAGCGGCTCGCCGTTAAACAACTCCACCCGACGAGCGCCGGCGTCGATCCGGGTGGCGGCGTCGACGACCAGCTCGATGCCGGCCCCGAGGATGTCGGCGAAATCGACCACGGCGTCGTCGGATCCGGCTACCAACTGGTGCAGGCGGATCCGTTCGACGAACTCCGGGCGAGGGTTGACCAGTGCGATGTCGACGTCGGGGCGAAGCCGCAGATGATTGGCCGCGATGACGCCGGCGTATCCGCCGCCGACAACGACGACGCGGGTGGTGTGGTGTGCATCGTGTTCAGCGTTGTGTTCAGTCATGACCTCAAGACACCCCTGCTGTCCTGACTGTGACTTTACGTGATGTAGATCACTGCGCTTGGTAGCGCGGGAACACTCCGCTCGGGGCGGGCAGGGCCGTCCCGGGGGCGATCCGCACCCCGATCGCGGAGAAGTCCCGCTGCGACTCCGGCTGGCCAAGCAGGTCGAGCAGCTTGGCTGCCGAGGTCGGCATGACCGGTTGCACCAGCAGCGCCGCGATCCGTACGACCTCCAGCGTCACGTACAGCACGGTGCGGAAGCGGTCCTGGTCGGCGGAGGTCTCCGACTTGCGCAACACCCATGGCTCCTGCGCGGAGAAGTACCGGTTGGCCGCGCCGAGCATCAGCCAGATGGCCTCCAGCGCGAGGTGCATCTGCTGCTCGTCGAACGCCGCCCGCACCCGGTCCAGCAGCCCGTCGGCCAGCGCCAGCAGCTCGGCGTCCTGGGCGCTGAACCCACCCGGTGTCGGCACCGCCGCGCCGAGGTTCTTGTTGACCATCGACAGCGAGCGCTGTGCCAGGTTGCCGAACTCGTTGGCCAAGTCGGCGTTGATACGGCCGATGATGGCGTCCTCGCTGTAGCTGCCGTCCTGTCCGAACGGCACCTCCCGCAGGAAGAAATAGCGCACCTGGTCGACGCCGAACTCGTCGACCAGCGCGATCGGGTCGATCACGTTGCCGACCGACTTGCTCATCTTCTCGCCCTTGACGTTGATGAACCCGTGGGCGAACACCCGCCGCGGCAGCTCGATACCGGCCGACATGAGGAACGCCGGCCAGTACACCGTGTGGAACCGGACGATGTCCTTGCCGATCACGTGCACGTTCGCCGGCCAGTAGCGGCGGAACGCATCGCAGTCGGTGTCGGGGAAGCCGACGCCGGTCAGGTAGTTGGTCAGGGCGTCGACCCACACGTACATCACGTGCTCGGGATGTTCGGGCACCGGCACGCCCCAGTCGAAGGTGGTGCGCGAGATCGACAGGTCCCGCAGGCCCCCGGAGACGAAGCTGACCACCTCGTTGCGCCGGACGTCGGGTCCGATGAAGTCCGGCTTGGCCTCGTAATGGGCCAGCAGCCGTTCGGCGTAGGCCGACAGCCGGAAGAAGTACGTCTGCTCCTCGGTCCAGGTGACCGGTGTGCCGGTTTCGACGGCATAGCGCACGCCGTCGTCGCGGACCTCGGTCTCGTCCTCGGTGAAGAAGCGCTCGTCGCGCACCGAGTACCAGCCCTGGTAGCTGCCGAGATAGATGTCGCCGGCGTCGTTCATTCGCTGCCAGATGGCCTTGGACGACTCGTAGTGGTCGGCGTCGCTGGTCCGGATGAACCGGTCGAACGAGATGTCGAGGCGCTCCTGCATCTGCTGGAACACATCGGAGTTGCGCCGGGCCAGCTCCGCGGTGGGTACGCCCTGCGCCGCGGCCGTCTCGGCCATCTTCAGGCCGTGCACGTCTGTGCCGGTGAGGAACCGGACGTCGAAACCGTCCAGGCGCTTGAAGCGTGCGATGGCGTCGGTCGCGATCTTCTCGTAGGCATGACCGATGTGGGGAGCGCCGTTGGGGTAGTCGATCGCAGTGGTGATGTAGAAAGACTCGCTCATTTGAGGTTCACCCTAAGGTGTGTGCCGTGAGCTCTCAGAAAAAGAGTGCTGAGCCGCCGCCCATGCCGGCACCCCTGAGCCCGCTCGTCGACGCCCACACCCACCTCGACGCCTGCGGCGCTCGGGACGCCGCCGACGTTCGGGCGATCCTGGACCGGGCCGCGTCGGTCGGTGTCGTCGCCGCCGTCACCATCGCAGACGACCTCGACGCCGCGCGCTGGGCGGCCCAGGCCGCCACCTGGGATCCGAGGGTGTACGCCGCGGTGGCGTTGCACCCCACCCGGGCCGCTGCCCTGACCGGGGCGGTCCGCGACGAACTGGAGCGGCTGGCCGCCCAACCGCGGGTGGTGGCGATCGGCGAGACCGGAATGGACCTGTACTGGCCGGGCAAGCTGGAAGGGTGTGCCGAGCCGGCGGTCCAGCGCGAAGCGTTCGCCTGGCATATCGACCTCGCCAAGCGCACCGGCAAGCCGCTGATGATCCACAACCGCGACGGCGACGCCGAGGTGCTCGACGTTTTGGCGGCCGAGGGCGCCCCGGAGACGGTCATCTTCCACTGCTTCTCCTCCGGGCCGGAGATGGCGCGCACCTGCGTCGCGGCCGGCTGGATCCTGAGCCTGTCCGGGACCGTCAGCTTCAAGAATGCCCGTGAACTGCGGGAGGCAGCGACTCTGATTCCGCCCGATCAGCTGCTGGTGGAGACCGACGCCCCGTTCCTGACGCCGCATCCCTACCGGGGGGCGCCCAACGAGCCGTACTGCCTGCCCTACACCGTGCGGGCGTTGGCCGACGTCGTGGACCGGCCGGCCCAGCTGGTCGCCGAGCAGTCGGCGGCGACGGCGCGGCGCGTCTACCGCCTCTGAGGGTCTTCTCTAAGGGTCTGTTGAGAGCGGCGGCCCCGGCTTGCCCCTCCGCACTAGGGTTCGTTACCGTCTTGTGATCAAAGGGGGCGCTGGATTCAGCGGCCCTGTTCTTGTTTTAGTGCCGAGGCGGGATCCGAACACTCTTGAACGCGTTGAGCAAGCTCCACCAGTCGCCGTCCCCGATCCTTCGTCTGGTCGTCGCGGCCCTGCTGTTGACACTGGCCTTCGCCGGGGCGTTCGCGGTGGCCTCGCAGAAGACCGTCACGCTCAACATCGACGGCACTCAGCTGAAGGTCACCACGATGAAGTCGCGGGTGATCGACGTGGTCCAGGAGAGCGGCTACGCCGTCGGCGACCGTGACGACCTGTTCCCGGCGCCCGATCAGACCGTGCACGATTCCGAGACGATCGTGCTGCGCCGCAGCCGGCCGCTGCAGATCTCTTTGGACGGCCAGGGGTCCAAGCAGGTGTGGACCACCGCGTCGACCGTCGACGAAGCCCTGGCCCAGTTGCGCATGACCGACACGGCCCCGGCCGCGGCCTCGCGCGGCAGCCGCCTGCCCCTGGAAGGTATGGCCTTGCCGGTGGTCAGTGCCAAGACCGTCCAGATCAACGACGGCGGCGTGGTGAGCACGGTGCACCTGGCCGCCCCCACCGTGGCCGACCTGCTCGCCGCCGCCGGCGCGCCGCTGGAGCAGGCCGACACCGTCGTCCCCGCGGCGTCGTCGCCGGTGATCGCCGGAATGCAGATCCAGGTGACTAGGATGCGCATCGAGAAGGTCACCCAGCGGGTGCCGCTTGCGCCGGTGGCGCAGCGGATCGAGGATCCGACGATGAACATGAGCCGTCAGGTCGTCGAGGACCCCGGAACGCCGGGCGTACAGGACGTGACTTTTGCTGTCGCGAAGGTCAACGGGGTGGAAACCGGACGGCTGCCCGTTGCCAACACCGTCATCGTCCCGGCGCGAGACTCAGTTCTGCGGGTGGGCGCAAAACCTGGCACCGAGGTGCCAGCGGTGCTCAACGGGCCGATTTGGGACGCCATTGCCAGGTGTGAAGCCGGCGGCAACTGGGCGATCAACACCGGCAACGGCTATTACGGCGGCGTCCAATTCGATCAGAACACCTGGGAAAGAAACGGTGGTCTGAGGTACGCTAGCCGTGCCGACTTGGCAACCAGAGAAGAACAGATAGCAATTGCTGAAGTAACGCGTTCACGACAAGGCTGGGGGGCCTGGCCCGTGTGCGGGAGGGGTGCATCATGACAATTCGCCTTCTTGGGCGGACCGAGATCAGGAACCTGGCCAAGGAACTTGACTTCAAGCCGCGTAAGTCTCTGGGGCAGAACTTCGTCCACGACGCCAACACCGTGCGTCGGATCGTCTCGGCATCTGGCATCAACAAGCACGACCACGTGCTCGAGGTCGGGCCCGGACTGGGCTCTTTGACTCTGGCGCTGCTCGACCGTGGTGCCACGGTCAGCGCGATCGAGATCGACCCGGTCCTGGCGCAGCGGCTGCCGAAGACCGTCGCCGAGCACTCCCACAGCGAGATCCACCGGCTGACCGTCCTCAACCAGGACATCCTGGCCCTGGAGCGCTCCGAACTCGCCGAGCCGCCGACCGCCGTCGTCGCCAACCTGCCGTACAACATCGCCGTGCCCGCCCTGCTGCACCTGCTGGCCGAGTTCCCCTCGATCCGGACCGTCATGGTGATGGTTCAGGCCGAGGTCGCCGAGCGGCTGGCCGCCGAGCCAGGTGGCAAGGACTACGGCGTGCCCAGCGTGAAGGTGCGCTTCTTCGGCAAGGTTCGCCGCTACGGCATGGTCTCGCCGACGGTGTTCTGGCCCATTCCGCGCGTGTACTCCGGCCTGGTGCGCATCGATCGCTACGAGACCACCCCGTGGCCCGCCGACGAGGACTTCCGTCAGCAGGTCTTCGGCCTCGTCGACATCGCCTTCGCGCAGCGGCGCAAGACCGCCCGCAACGCGTTCCTGGAATGGGCTGGCTCGGGTAACGAGTCGGCCGAGCGGCTGCTGGCCGCCAGCATCGATCCCGCCCGTCGCGGCGAGACGCTGACGGTGGCCGACTTCGTCCGCCTGCTGCAGCGCTCCGCTGACTTCCTCCCGGCGCCGGATTCCGCGGACGGGCCCTCGCGCACCGCTCAGGTGTTCTGAGCGCCTCGCCGCAGCGTCTCGGCGAAGTGGTGCATCATCTCGGTGCACGACGAATAGCGCCGGTCTGGATCCTTGGCGATTGCTCGGGCCAGGACAAGGTCGAAAGACCGGGACAACCACGCCTCGTCACGGGACGGCTCCGGTGGCGGTAGGTGCAGGTGTGCGTCGATGAGCGCCGTCGGATTGTCTGCCGGGAACGGCGGCGCACCGGTGAGTACTTCCAGCGCGGTACAGGCCAGGGCGTATTCGTCGGTCGCTGCCTGGGGCAGGCGGCCCTGTAGCAGTTCGGGTGCCGCGTAGGGCAGCGATGCCACCACCTGGGTGTGCCGGTGCCAGACGTCCTCGGCCAGGACATGCGCCACCCCGAAGTCGATGAGGATCGCGCCGTCGCGCGAAAAGTTCTGGTGGACAAGGATGTTCGCGGGCTTGACGTCGGAGTGCACGATCCCGCCGCGGTGGGCGTGATCGAGCGCGGCGGCGATCTGTTCCAGTGCTGTGAGCTTGGCATCCACTGACCTCAGGCCGGTCACGTCGCCACCGTCGACATACTGCATCGCGATCCAGTCCCGCCCGTGGTCGTACACCCGCACGATGCGCCGGTGCTGCAGGCGTGCGGTGATGCGGTACTCCCGGGCCAGGTGCGTGACGTCGACGGGCCCGCGGTGGTCCTCGTCGAGCACCTTGAGCGCCACGACCGATCCGTCTGCGGCGCGGGCGCGGTACACCGCCGCCTCACCGCCGCGCCCAAGGAGTACCTCGACGAGGTAGCCGGCGATTGCCTGCCCGGGTTGCGCCACCACTGCACCCTAGATTCGGCCGCCGACGACGGAGAAGAGAATCGCCCGGGGCGCGATACCCTCGTGCGGTGTCTCCGACCAACGGCTCCACCGCCCCCGAATGGGTCGCGACCGGGTCGGTGACGGTGCGCGTGCCCGGCAAGGTAAACCTCTACCTGGAGGTCGGTGACCGCCGCGACGACGGCTATCACGAGCTCACCACCGTCTTCCACGCTGTGTCGCTGGTCGACGAGGTCACCGTGCGCAACGCCGACGTCCTCTCGCTGCGGCTGGTTGGGGAGGGCGCCGAGGAACTGCCCGCCGACGAGCGCAACATCGCCTGGCAGGCTGCCGAGCTGATGGCCGAGCATGTCGGCCGGGCGCCGGACGTGGACATCACCATCGAGAAGTCGATCCCGGTGGCTGGGGGCATGGCCGGCGGCAGCGCCGATGCGGCGGCGGTGCTGGTCGCCATCAACAACCTCTGGGAACTGGGTGTGCCCCGCCGCGACCTGCATGTGCTGGCCGCCCAGCTGGGCAGCGATGTCCCGTTCGCCTTGCATGGCGGCACCGCGCTGGGTACCGGGCGCGGCGAGGAGCTGGCAACAGTGTTGGCGCGCAGCACATTTCATTGGGTGCTGGCGTTCGGCAAGGGGGGTTTGTCAACGCCGGCGGTCTACCGCGAGATCGACCGGCTGCGCGAGAACGGGGCGCCGCCGCGGCTGGCCGACCCCGAACCACTGTTGAGCGCGCTGGCCGGCGGCAACCCGCGCGACCTCGCCCCGCTGCTCGGCAACGACCTGCAGCCCGCCGCCTTGAGTCTCAGTCCCGAGTTGCGCCGCACCCTGCGGGCGGGCACCGACGCGGGTGCCCTGGCGGGGATCGTGTCGGGGTCCGGGCCGACGTGCGCGTTCCTGTGCGAGTCGGCGGCCGCGGCGGTGGACGTGGGCACCGAACTGGCCGGTGCGGATGTCTGTCGCACGGTGCGGGTGGCCTCGGGCCCGGTGCACGGGGCCCGCATCGTGCCCTGCTGATCGGCGCTGGCATCCACCCGCCAGGTGTGACGCGGTTCTCAATCGCTGCGAAAACTTGGCGGTAACTTAAGGGAAGTTTAAGATGATCGACGGTGATGACTAGCGGCCCGGCACTGCCTACGTGCGAATCGCCCACCCTGTTTCGGGGTGGGCGGTGGCCCGGCTGCAACGTCGAGGTCGCCGTCGCTGTCGCCAGCTGTATCACCACAGCATCACCATTTCGAGACCGAACCGCTCCCCAGTCGTTCTGGCGTGCCTCCTGTACGGCGCCTTACGGCAGGCGGAGCATGAAATTCCGGGCCGTTACGCCCAGTCCGATGTCGCTGAGCAGCCAGCTTTGGTGCCCGACGCCGCGGACCAGCCAGCTCCGGATGCCGAGGAGGTCGTCGTGAGCCGTTTCACGGACAAGATGTTCCACAGTGCCATGACTAGCAGCAAGGGCATGGTCACCGGTGAACCGCACGAGCCGGTTCGGCACACCTGGCGCGAGGTGCATGAACGTGCCCGCCGCATCGCCGGCGGCCTGGCCGAGGCCGGTATCGGTCTCGGTGACGCGGTCGGCGTGCTGGCCGGTGCTCCGGTGGAGATCGCCCCGACCGCCCAGGCGCTGTGGATGCGCGGTGCCAGCCTCACGATGCTGCACCAGCCGACGCCGCGCACCGACCTCGAGCAGTGGGCCAAGGACACCGCCAACGTCATCGACATGATCGAGGCCAAGGCCGTCATCGTCTCCGATCCGTTCCTGGTCGCCGTTCCGGTGCTCGAGGAGCGCGGCGTAAAGGTGCTCACGGTGGAGGCGCTGCTGGCCGCCGAGCCGACCGACCCGGTCGAGACCTCCGAAGACGATGTCGCGCTGATGCAGCTGACGTCCGGTTCGACGGGCTCGCCGAAGGCCGTCGTCATCACCCACCGCAACATCCACTCCAACGCCGAGGCGATGTTCATCGGCGCCAAGTACGACATCGACACCGACGTCATGGTCAGCTGGCTGCCCTGCTTCCACGACATGGGCATGGTCGGCTTCCTGACCATCCCGATGTACTTCGGTGCCGAGCTGGTCAAGGTCACCCCGATGGACTTCCTGCGCGACACCTTGCTGTGGGCCAAGCTCATCGACAAGTACAAGGGCACCATGACCGCCGCGCCGAACTTCGCCTACGCGCTGTTCGCCAAGCGGTTGCGCCGGCAGGCCAAGCCGGGCGAGTTCGACCTTTCCTCGCTGCGGTTCGCGCTCTCGGGCGCCGAGCCCGTCGAGCCCGCCGACGTGGAGGACCTACTCGACGCCGGGCGACCGTTCGGGCTGCAACCCGAGGCGATCCTGCCGGCCTATGGCATGGCCGAGACCACCCTTGCGGTGTCGTTCTCCGAGTGCGGTGCCGGACTGGTGGTCGACGAGGTCGACGCCGACCTGCTGGCCGCGCTGCGCCGCGCCGTACCGTCGACCAAGGGCAACACCCGCCGGCTGGCCACCCTGGGCCCGCTGCTGACCGATCTCGAGGCTCGCATCGTCGACGAGGACGGCAACGTCTTGCCGGCCCGTGGCGTCGGCATCATCGAACTGCGGGGCGAATCGCTGACCCCCGGCTACATCACCATGGGCGGCTTCGTGCCGGCCCAGGACGAGAACGGCTGGTATGACACCGGCGACCTGGGCTACCTGACCGACAACGGCCACGTCGTGGTGTGCGGTCGCGTCAAGGACGTCATCATCATGGCCGGGCGCAACATCTACCCGACCGACATCGAACGCGCGGCCGGCCGCGTCGAGGGCGTGCGTCCCGGTTGCGCGGTCGCCGTGCGCCTGGACGCCGGGCATTCCCGGGAGAGCTTCGCGGTGGCGGTCGAGTCCAACGCGTGGCAGGACCCCGCCGAGGTGCGCCGCATC
This sequence comes from Mycolicibacterium sp. CBM1, assembly GCF_054073305.1. Taxonomy (NCBI): domain Bacteria; kingdom Bacillati; phylum Actinomycetota; class Actinomycetes; order Mycobacteriales; family Mycobacteriaceae; genus Mycobacterium; species Mycolicibacterium sp. CBM1. The sequence goes on from NZ_JBSXPP010000021.1 coordinate 40,629, forward strand.
GAGCACGAGGTGGCTCACGAGGTGGTCGCCGAGGTCGACGTGCGCCCGCGCAACGTCGTGGTCCTGGGGCCGGGCACCATCCCGAAGACGCCGTCGGGCAAGCTGCGCCGGGCGAACTCGGTCGCGCTGGTCACCTAGTTCACCCTCGCGCCGAGTGGCCACTTGATGTACACAAATGGCCGAGATCTGTGGCATAACTGGCCACTCGCGCTGGTCGCCTAGGCCCGGCAGCTGATCTCCATCGCGTCGTTGCCGTCACGCACGGGGAACGCCACGCTGACGAAGCCGCTGGCCGGGTCGCGCACGTAGTCGAGGTAGGGCTGGGTGTCGGGCATGCCGGTGTTGTCGGCGACGACGAGTGCCCCGCTGCTGAGCTTCGGTTCGAGGAGTTTCAGCACCGGGATGTAGAGCTCTTTCCAGCCGTCGAGCAGGACGAAGTCCACCGGTCCGTCCAGGCTGTTCAGCGTCTGCAGGGCGTCGCCCTGCAACACGGTAATCACGTCATCCAGTCCGACCTCGGCGAAGGTGTTCTTCGCGGCGACGACCTTGGTGGCGCTCAGTTCGGTGGTCACGACACGTCCGGCACCGTTGTCGCGTACCGCGCTGGCCAGATGAATGGCCGACAGGCCCAACGACATTCCGAACTCGACGACCAGCTGCGGTCGTGCGGCGCGCACCAGCGAGTAGAGCAGCCGGCCGGACTCCGGCGTCACCGGCAGATAGAAGTCGCTCAGGGCGTCGGCGCGTTCCTGGGCGGTTGCCGTTTCGATCCCCTGCAGTCTGGGGACGCCTTGCTGAAGTTCGGCCATCTGCCGGCTCGCCTCGGCGTACATCCGATCGAGGGCGGTCGCGACCGCGGGGGTGGAGAGCGTGTTCATCGCATCGACGCTACCCGCGCTAGCTGAGTATTGAGTACAATACTCAGCTATGACCCTGCCCCCGCGTCTGGCCCAGCATCCGACGGCGCAGGCCGTGCACAACCGGCGGCGCGCGGCCCCGCCGCGGGTGATCGACGCCGACTGGCTGCGGGAGATCTGCCTGGCCGCCGGCGCCGACGACGTGGCGTTCACCACCGTCGGCAACCCCGCGCTGGCCTCCGAGCGTGAGCATGTCGAGGCCGCGCTGCCGGGAGCCAAGAGCTTCATCTCCCTGGTGGTGCGGATGAACCGCGACAACGTGCGCTCGGTCGCGCGCAGTGTGGCCAACCAGGAATTCCACCGCACCGGCGAGATCATCAATGAGGCCGCGCACCGGATCACCCGCGCACTGCAGGATGCCGGTCACCGCGCGCTCAACCCGTCGGCCACCTTCCCGATGGAGATGGACCGCTACCCGGGACGGATCTGGGTGGTCGCCCACAAACCGGTGGCCGTCGCCGCCGGCCTCGGCGTGATGGGCATCCACCGCAACGTCATCCACCCCAGGTTCGGCAACTTCATCCTGCTGGCCACCGTCCTGGTCGACGCCGAGGTTAGCAGTTACGGTGCACCGCTGGACTATTCGCCGTGCCTGGAATGCAAACTGTGTGTGGCGGCCTGTCCGGTGGGGGCGATCAAGAAGGACGGCGAATTCGACTTCATCGCCTGTTCGGTACACAACTACCGCGAGTTCATGGGCGGCTTCACCGACTGGGCCCAGGCCATCGCCGACAGCGAGGATGCCGACGACTTCCGCTCGCGGGTAAGCGATTCCGAGAACGCATCGATGTGGCAGAGCCTGTCGTTCAAGGCGAACTACAAGGCGGCCTACTGCCTGGCGGTGTGTCCCGCAGGTGAAGACGTCATCGAGCCCTACCTCGACGACCGCAAGGGCTTCATGGACCTGGTGCTGCGCCCGCTGCAGGACAAGGTCGAAACGCTCTATGTGCTGCCGAATTCCGCGGCCAAAGAGCATGCCGAGCGGCGCTACCCGCACAAGCCGGTCAAGATCGTCGACTCCGGGATCCGCGGCCGCGCGTAGGCTGGGCCGATGGCCCGGGTGCGCGGCTGGATAGCTGTGCTCGGCCCAGCGGTCGCGATGGTCGTGGTGCTCGCTCTCGACGCCACACTCGGCGGCCAGCGGACTCGGCCGTCGCGTTCGGCCGGCTCGGTGTAGGGGCGTTCCCCAAACGCAATTGGGTCACTGGACCCAGTGCGTCCGGCACCGTCCACCGCGTCGCGACCCTGATCGCTTTCATCGCCCTGCCGCTGGCGATCCTGGCCATCGCCCGTGGCCGCGGCGGTACCGCCCGCGCCGCCAGGTGGCTCGCAGTGATCGGAATGGGTTGGCTGGCAGTACTGTTCGCGGGGATCGCCGGGTTCGAGGCGGCAGCCCTGATCGCGCTGGCCTTCTGGCTGGTTCGAGCTGAGAGTGCCGGCGCCGCATTCTCGGTCAGTCCGTCGAGAACGTCGTCGACCGGCATCGTCGCCGCGGTAGCCCGCGGTGGTGCTGGCCCACAGGGTGCGTACCCGGGCGATCTCTACGAAATCCTGACGCTAGGGTGGCTCATCTTTACGCCGACCTCACCAGGCGTGCACCTGGTTCTGGGCAGTCTCCAGCCCGGCTTCGATCAGCATCTCGGTGGCGTCGGCGGCCTGCTCGCAGATCGCCGGGACTTCGGTGCGCTCGGCGGCGCTGAAGGTCTCCAGCACGTATGCCGCGGGATCCTTGCGCCCGGGCGGGCGCCCGATGCCGATCCGCACCCGCTGGAAGTCCTTGGTGCCCAGCGCATTGGCCACCGACCGCAACCCGTTGTGCCCGCCTTCGCCGCCGCCGAGCTTGAGGCGGATCCGGCCGAAGTCGATGTCGAGCTCGTCGTGGATGACGATGACGTCCGCGGGCGGCACCGAATAGAACTTCGCCAACGGGCCGACCTGTCGGCCCGACTCGTTCATGAACGTGCGCGGCTTGGCCAGCACGACGGGGCGGTGTCCCAGCCGGCCGGTCACGACTTCGGCGCCGGATCGCTTGTGCACCTTGAACTGTGCGCCCATGCGACCCGCCAGCAGATCGGCCACCATGAAGCCCAAATTGTGCCGGGTCTTGGCGTATTGCGGTCCGGGGTTGCCAAGGCCGACAACCAGAAGGGGATCGGCCATGCCGGGGCTTACTCTGCCCCGGCCGACTCGCCCCCGGCCTCGGCGGCTTCGGCGGCCTGCTGCTCGAGCGACTCGCCGCCGCCCTCGGCCTCCAGCTCTTCGGCCGACGGCGCCGCAACGACGTTGACGACCAGCAGCTCGGGATCGCTGATCAGGGTGGTGCCGGCGGGCAGCTCGATCTGGCCTGCGGTGATCTGGGTGCCCTCTTCGACACCCTCCACCGACACGGTCAGGGTCTCGGGGATCGACAGGGCCTCGGCCTCGATCTCGATGGTGGAGGCGTCCTGAGTGACCAGGGTGCCGGAGGCGGCTTCACCTTCGACGGTGACGCTGACCTCGACAGTCACCTTCTCGCCGCGGCGCACCACGATCAGGTCGGCGTGCTGGATGCTGCGGCGGATCGGATGCACCGACAGCGCCTTGGTCAGCGCGAGCTGCTCCTTGCCGTCGATGTCGAGGGTCAGCACGGCGTTGGTGCCGGAGTGCCGCAGAACGGCGGAGAAGTCGCGCGCGTTGAGCTCGAGGTGCTGCGGCTCGGCACCGTGGCCGTACAGGACCACCGGAATCTTGCCCTCGCGGCGGGCCTGGCGGGACGCACCCTTACCGGTCTTGCCCCGCACGTCGGCGGTGAGGTTGTTGGTGGTGGCGGCTTTGGCCATGATTCGGTGCTCCTGAGTTGCCTGTCGTGGGTTATCCGCACGGAGAAGGCAGGCACCAAACACTGGAAGCCTCGTCGATAACGGTGGCTAGACCACCCTCGCCGTGACGCGGTCCCAGGGTAGCCGATCACCGGCTCAGAGCGGAAATTCGATGCCCGTGAGCTGCTCGGAGAGCCGCCACAGCGACTGCGCGGTGGTCTTGTTGCGGGCCAGCGGGCTGCGTGGAGTGGGGCCGGTCGGGCCGCGCATGGCGAAGCGCGGGCCGATGTAGCTGTCGCCGGGCAGGTCCTGCGATGCGGCATACAGGGTCTGGCGGGCGCCGAAGTCGGCGCTGGTGGCGAACACGCTGTTGCCCAGGTCCCAGGCCCGGGTCCCCATCCGATTACCGGTGTGGCCCTGCAGGTTGGTCGATGAGTACCCCGGGTGGGCGGCGTGTGCCTTCAGGGGGGAACCCGCGGCGACGAGGCGCTTCTGCAGCTCGGTGGTGAACAACAGGTTGGCCAGTTTGGACTGGCCGTAGGCCAGCCACGCCGAGTACGGCCGGGCCTTCCAGTTGAGGTCTTTGAGGCTGATCTTGCCCAACAGGTGCATGAACGACGCGACCGTCACAACGCGGTCGGTGATCTTGGGCAACAGCAGGTTGGTCAGCGCGAAGTGCCCCAGGTGGTTGGTGCCGATCTGGCTTTCGAAGCCGTCCTTGGTCAATGCGTACGGGACGGCCATGATGCCGGCGTTGTTGATCAGCACGTCGACGGTGTCGATTCCGGCGGCGAACTCGCGAATCGAGGCGAGGTCCTGCAGGTCGAGTTCGCGGACGTCGACGTCACCGCTCATGGTGGCCGCGGCCTCGTTGCCCTTGGCGGTGTTGCGGCAGGCCAGGATGACGTGTGCGCCGACCCGGGCCAGCTCGCGGGCCGTAACCAAGCCGAGCCCGCTGTTGGCGCCGGTCACGATCGTGGTGCGACCTGCGAATGACGGCAGCTGCTCTGCGGTCCAACTCATGGCGAACACTCTAGGGCCGGCGTGGTTGTCGGCCACCGGCCGGCTACTTCAGTGCGACATGGAAGCCAGCGATGATCGCCTCGACGTCTTCGGCATCGGCCGCGGCCTGGTTGGCCAGCGTGGTGACGGTCAGCTGCACCAGATAGCGCTGGAAGGCCGGCGCCCGGGTGACGGGGATGACCACCCGGTTGTAGGAGTGCAGCCGCTTGTCGTTGAGGTTGTAGCTGCCCTCGATCATCGAGGACGGGAAGCCGTCGAAGTCATCGTCGGAGGCGTTGAGCTTGGTGAAGTTCTGCGACATCTCGGCGTCGACGGCCGCGTGCTTGAGTGCCTCGCCGACGTCGAAGTTCCCGCTCAGCTTGAACACGATGACCATAGCCGTCGGATAGGTGTTGTTCTTCGCGATCACCTCGGTGCCTGGGGAGAAGTTCGAGTTGGCGTACTTCGTCCAGCCCTTCGGCCGCGGCAGGGTCACGGTGATGTCGGTGAGTTTGTCCAGCGGGATCTGCTCACCGGTGACGCCGACGCCGTAGAGATATTCGGCTATCGGTTGTGGTGTGCTCGACGTGGTGGGCGCGGCCGTGGTCACCGGTGTGGACCAGACAGACGAGTAATCCGGCGGCGTCGTCCCGCATCCCGTGACGGTCGTGGTCAACGCGACGGCGAAGGCTAGCGTCCGCGCTCTCACAGAATGTCGTGCACCGCGTCGATCGGCCGGGCCAGCCGGGTGCCCTTGTCCGTCACCACAAAGGGACGCTCGATGAGGATCGGGTTGGCCGCCATCGCGTCGAGCAGCTCGTCATCGCTCGCATCGGCGAGATTCAAGTCGGCGTAGAGAGATTCCCGCTTCCGCACGGCTGTGCGGACGTCGATACCGGCGTCCGCGACAAGCTTGGCGATCTCCGCGCGCGACGGCGGCGTCTTGAGGTATTCGACAACTTTCGGCTCGAAACCGTTGTCGCGCAGCAATTCCAAGGTCTTACGGGACGTGCTGCAGCGTGGGTTGTGATAGATGGCAGCGTTGGTGAACAACGAGTCTCCTACGCGTCCCCGTCGAAAAGGCCTGTTACCGAACCATTTTCGAAAACCGCGCGGATGGTGCTGGCCAGCAGCGGAGCGATGGACAACACCGTCAGCTGCGGGAACCGCTTGGACTCGTCGATCGGCAGCGTGTTGGTGACGATCACCTCACGTGCTCCGCTATCGGCCAGCCGCTCACGGGCGGGGTCGGACAGCACCCCGTGGGTGGCGGCGATGATCACGTCCTTGGCGCCGTCGTTGTGCAGCAGCTTGACCGCGCCGGCGATCGTCCCGCCGGTGTCGATCATGTCGTCGGTCAGCACGCAGGTCTTGCCGGCCACGTCACCGACGACGCGGTTGGACACCACCTGGTTGGGCACCTTCGGATCACGGGTCTTGTGGATGAACGCCAAGGGGGTACCGCCAAGGGCGTCGGCCCATTTCTCGGCGACCCGCACCCGACCGGAGTCGGGCGAAACGACGACGACGTTCTCGCAGTTGTAGTTGTCCCGGATGTAGCCGGTCAGCAGCGGCTGGGCACGCATGTGGTCCACCGGCCCGTCGAAGAAGCCCTGGATCTGGTCGGTGTGCAGATCAACCGACACGATGCGGTCTGCACCTGCGGTTTTGAACAGGTCGGCCACCAACCGCGCCGAGATCGGCTCGCGGCCGCGGTGCTTCTTGTCCTGGCGGGCGTAGGGGTAGAACGGCAGGATCGCGGTGATCCGCTTGGCGCTGCCGCGCTTGAGCGCGTCGATCATGATCAGCTGTTCCATCAGCCACTTGTTCAGTGGGGCGGGATGGGACTGCAGGACGAAGGCATCGCACCCGCGCACCGATTCGTCGAAGCGGACGAAGATCTCGCCGTTGGCGAAGTCCCGTGCGGTCTGCGCCGTGACCTGAACGTCGAGCTCCTTGGCGACCTGCTCAGCGAGCTCCGGGTGCGCGCGCCCCGAGAAGAGCATCAGATTCTTGCGGTTGTCGGTCCAGTCCGTGCCCACTGTGTGCTGCCCTTGCCGGTCGGGGATCGATACGGGCCAATCGTACGGTGCTAGGTCCCCTGGTTACCAAAAAGGCAACAACTGGCGACGCGAACACGGTCCGCTCAGGTTGCGGCGTCCTCGTCGGCGGCCTGCTTGGCCCGCATGGCTGCCTGCGCCGATGCGCTTCCCGGCCGCTTGCGCACCACCCAGTCCTCGATGGTGCGCTGGGGTCCGGCCGAGACGGCCAGCGCCCCGGGCGGCACGTCCTCGCGCAGTACGGTGCCCGCCCCGGTGTAGGCGCCGTCACCGACGGTGACCGGCGCGATGAACATGGTGTCCGACCCCGTGCGCACATGGGAGCCGACGGTGGTGCGGTTCTTGCTCTCGCCGTCGTAGTTGACGAAGACGCTGGAGGCGCCGATGTTGCTGTATTCGCCGATGTCGGCGTCGCCGACGTAGGTCAGGTGCGGCACCTTGGTGCCGGTGCCGATGACGGCGTTCTTGGTCTCCACGAACGCCCCGAGCTTGGCTTGTGCGCCCAGGTCTGTGCCGGGTCGCAGGTAGGTGAACGGACCTACGGTCGCGCCGGCACCGACCGTCGCACTGCTGCCGTGGGTCCGGATCACGCAGGCGTCATCGCCGACGGTCACGTCGGTCAGCGTGGTATCGGGTCCGATTTCGCAGCGCGCCCCGATGCTGGTGCCGCCGAGCAGCTGGGTGCCGGGGCGCACGACGGTGTCGCGGCCGATGGTGACGTCGACGTCGATCCACGTGGTCATCGGGTCCACGACGGTGACACCGCTGCGCTGGTGGGCAGCCACCACCCGGCGGTTGAGCTCGCGGGCCAGCTCGGAGAGTTGCACCCGGTCGTTGACGCCGGCGACCAGAACGTCGTCGTCGACGTGGGTGGCGTGCACCGTCTGCCCGTCTTGTCGCACGATCGCGACGACATCGGTCAGGTACAGCTCGTTCTGGGCGTTGTCGCTGGACAGCCGGCCCAATGCCGAGCGCAGCGCGGCGACGTCGAAGGCATAGACGCCGGCGTTGACCTCGCTGATCGCGCGCTGCTGCGCCGTGGCGTCGGCCTCTTCGACGATGGCCATGACCTGGCCGTCCTGGGTGCGCAGGATCCGGCCGTAGCCGGTGGGTTGGGACACCGTGGTGGTCAGGATGGTGGCCGCCGACCCGGTGGCGCGGTGGCTGTCGATCAGTTCGGTCAGGGTGGCGGTATCGAGCAGGGGCACGTCGCCTGCGGTCACGACGACGGTGCCGGTGAAGTCGTCGGGCAGCCCGGACAGTCCGCACAGGGCGGCGTGGCCGGTGCCCAGCTGTTGATCCTGGATCGCGACATCGATAGGCCGGCCCAACTCCCCCGCGAGGTCGCCGACGACGGGCTCGATGCGCTCCCGATCTTTACCCAGTACGACGACGATGCGTTGTGGCGCGACGGTGGCGATGGCGTGCAGGGCGTGTGCGAGCATGCTGCGCCCGCCGAGGGTGTGCAAGACCTTGGGGGTATCGGAGCGCATCCGGGTGCCGGCTCCCGCCGCGATGACGAGGACGGCTGTCTCGGTCGGTGTGGTCACGTGCGTCTCCAAGAGCTCCGTCGCCAGGACTCGAACCTGAACTATCTGAACCAAAATCAGAGGTGCTGCCGATTACACCACGACGGACTGGCCGAAATATCCGCCTGAGACTCTAGTGCAAGGGTTTGGGCTCGGCGGGCGGGAGCGAAGCGACCCGGGGTTTGGGCTCGGCGGGCGGGAGCGAAGCGACCCGGGGTTTGGGCTCGGCGGGCGGGAGCGAAGCGACCCGGGGTTTAGGCTCTCCTACGTGGCAGCACCGGAGAAGGAGCCGCGCGCCCCTCGCGCGCGGATGACCGGTACCGAGCGCCGCCGTCAGCTGATCGACGTCGCCCGCACCCTGTTCGCCGAGCGCGGTTACGAGGGAACGTCGATCGAGGAGATCGCCCAACGCGCCAATGTCTCCAAGCCGGTGGTCTACGAGCACTTCGGCGGCAAGGAGGGCCTCTACGCGGTGGTCGTCGACCGCGAGATGTCCGCGCTGCTCGACGGCATCACGTCGTCGCTGACCAACAACCGGTCCCGCGTGCGGGTCGAGCGGGTCGCGCTGGCGCTGCTGACCTACGTCGAGGAGCGCACCGACGGTTTCCGCATCCTGATCCGCGACTCCCCGGCGGCGATCAGCACCGGGACCTACTCCAGCCTGCTCAACGATGCCGTCGGCCAGGTCTCGTCGATCCTGGCCGGCGACTTCGCCCGCCGCGGTCTGGACCCCGAACTGGCCCCGCTGTACGGCCAGGCGCTGGTCGGCTCGGTCTCGATGACCGCGCAGTGGTGGCTGGACACCCGGGAGCCGCGCAAAGAAGTGGTAGCCGCCCACCTGGTCAACCTGATGTGGAACGGGCTGACCCATCTGGAGGCTGACCCGCAGCTCGGGGGCGAGTAACCGCCCGCCGAGCATCGCACCACAGTGTCGCCGCGTGTCGCGCGTCACTGTGGTGTGACGTTTGCGGAGGGCGAATCGCGGCCCGCCGCAACGTCTTCGGCGGCGACGCATAGGATGGAGTAACCATGACCGTACCGGGGCACCATTCTGTCCAGACCCCGATCGCGGGGCTGGTCGACCTGGCGCTGACCGCCCCGACCTTCGTCGAACTCGCCCAGCGCGCCGCTGAGCGCCCTGCGAATCTCGCCGTCGTCGGGCCGGCCAGCGCGCAACTGTATGCCGCGTGCGCCCTGGCCCGTGGCGGTCCGCTGCTCGTGGTGACCGCGACCGGTCGCGAGGCCGACGACCTCACCGCCGAACTGCGGGGCGTCTTCGGGGACTCGGCGGCCATGTTCCCGTCCTGGGAGACGCTGCCGCACGAACGGCTCTCGCCGGGGGTGGACACCGTCGGTGCGCGGCTGATGGTGCTGCACCGCCTGGCCCACCCCGACGACGCCCGCCTGGGCCCGCCGTTGCGAGTGGTGGTGACCACCGCACGGTCGCTGCTGCAGCCGATGGCCCCCGATCTGGCCGATATCGAGCCGGTCACACTTCACGTCGGCGCGGAGCTCGCCTTCGACGCGCTGGTGGCCCGCCTGGTGGAGCTGGCCTACACGCGCGTCGACATGGTCGGCAAACGCGGAGAGTTCGCGGTGCGCGGCGGCATTCTCGACGTCTTCCCGCCGACCGCCGAGCACCCCGTCCGGGTCGAGTTCTGGGGTGACGAGATCACCGAGATCCGGATGTTCGCCGTCGCCGACCAGCGCTCGATCCCCGAGATCGAGGTCGACACCGTGGTGGCGGTGCCGTGCCGTGAGCTGCTGCTCACCGACGAGGTCCGCGCCCGCGCCGCCACGCTGACCGCCACGCGACCCCCCGACGAGAACCACATCACCGGCAGCGTCGGGGAGATGCTGGTCAAGATCGCCGAGGGCATCCCGGTCGACGGGATGGAGGCGCTGCAGCCGGTGCTGCGCCCCGACGAGCTCGCGCTGCTGATCGACCACCTGCCGGCCGACACACCGCTGCTGATCTGCGATCCCGAGAAGGTGCGCACCCGCGCGGCCGACCTGATCAAAACCGGGCGGGAATTCCTTGAGGCGTCGTGGTCGGTCGCCGCGATCGGCGGTGACGCCCCGATCGACGTCGAGCAACTCGGCGGGTCCGGATTCCGCGACCTCGACGAGGTCCGGGAGGCGGCCCGGGCCGCCAACAGGCCGTGGTGGACGCTGAGCCAGCTGGCCGCCGAGAACGCCGTCGAGATCGAGGTGCGTGCCGCCCCGTCCGCGCGGGGGCAGCAGGGCAATGTCGACGAGATCTTCGCGATGCTGCGCGCCCACGTCATGACCGGTGGTTACGCCGCGGTGGTTGCGCCCGGTACCGGCACCGCGCACCGCGTCGTCGAACAGCTCGGTGAGCGCGATACCCCGGCGGCCATGCTGGAGCCCGGCCTGGCGCCGAAGACCGGTGTGGTGGGTGTGCTCAAGGGTCCGCTGCACGACGGCATCGTGGTGCCGGGCGCCAACCTGGTCGTCATCACCGAGACCGATCTGACCGGCAACCGGGTCGCGGCCACCGAGGGCAAGCGGCTGGCCGCCAAACGCCGCAACACCGTCGACCCGCTGGCGCTGAGCGCCGGTGATCTGGTGGTCCACGACCAGCACGGCATCGGGCGGTTCGTGGAGATGGTCGAGCGCACCGTGGGTGGCGCGCGCCGCGAGTACCTGGTGTTGGAGTACGGGTCGAGCAAGCGGGGCCAGGGCGCCGACAAGTTGTTCGTCCCAATGGACTCTCTTGACCAGCTGTCCCGCTACGTCGGCGGTCAGGAACCCAGCCTGAGCCGCCTCGGCGGCAGTGACTGGACCAACACGAAAACCAAGGCGCGCAAGGCCGTTCGCGAGATCGCCAGCGAGCTCGTGGCGCTCTACGCCAAGCGGCAGGCCGCCCCGGGGCACGCGTTCGGGCCGGACACGCCGTGGCAGGCCGAGATGGAGGACGCGTTCGGGTTCACCGAGACCATCGACCAGCTCACCGCCATCCAAGAGGTCAAGGCCGACATGGAGAAGCCGGTGCCGATGGACCGGGTGATCTGCGGCGACGTCGGCTACGGCAAGACCGAGATCGCGGTGCGGGCGGCGTTCAAGGCGGTGCAGGACGGCAAGCAGGTCGCCGTGCTGGTGCCCACCACGCTGCTGGCCGACCAGCACCTGCAGACCTTCACCGCGCGGATGACCGGCTTCCCGGTGACCGTCAAGGGCCTGTCGCGGTTCACCGACCCCGCCGAGTCACGGGCCGTGGTCGAGGGGATGGCCGACGGCAGCGTCGACATCGTGATCGGCACTCACCGGCTGTTGCAGACCGCGATCCGCTGGAAGGACCTCGGTCTGGTGATCGTCGACGAGGAACAGCGGTTCGGCGTCGAGCACAAGGAGCACATCAAGGCCCTGCGTAGCCACGTCGACGTCCTGACGATGAGCGCCACCCCGATTCCGCGCACCCTGGAGATGAGCCTGGCCGGCATCCGCGAGATGTCGACGATCCTGACCCCGCCGGAGGAGCGCTACCCGGTGCTGACCTATGTCGGCCCGCACGACGACAAGCAGGTCGCCGCCGCGCTGCGCCGCGAGTTGCTGCGCGACGGGCAGGGCTTCTACATCCACAACCGGGTCGCCAGCATCGACTCCGCCGCCGCCCGGATCCGCCAGCTGGTCCCCGAGGCCCGGGTGGTGGTCGCCCACGGCCAGATGCCCGAGGAGCAACTCGAGCGCACCGTCGAAGGCTTCTGGAACCGCGACTACGACATCCTGGTGTGCACCACGATCGTGGAAACCGGCCTGGACATCTCGAATGCCAACACGCTGATCGTGGAGCGGGCCGACACCTTCGGCCTGTCCCAGCTGCATCAGCTGCGTGGGCGGGTCGGGCGCAGCCGCGAGCGCGGATACGCCTACTTTCTCTACCCCAAGGAGATGCCGCTCACCGAGACCGCCTACGACCGGCTGGCCACCATCGCGCAGAACAACGAACTCGGCGCTGGTATGGCAGTTGCGTTGAAGGACTTGGAGATTCGCGGTGCCGGCAATGTGCTCGGGGTCGAGCAGTCCGGTCACGTCGCCGGGGTGGGCTTCGACCTGTATGTGCGGCTGGTGGGCGAGGCCGTCGAGGCCTACCGGGCCGCGGCCGACGGTCAGACCGTCACGACCGCCGAGGAACCGAAGGACGTCCGGATCGACCTGCCCGTCGACGCGCACCTGCCGCCCGACTACATCGCCAGCGACCGGCTGCGCCTGGAGGCCTACCGCAGGTTGGCCGCGGCCGCCGACGACGACGCGGTCAACGCGGTCATCGAAGAGCTCACCGACCGGTACGGGCCGCTGCCCGAGCCGGCCCAGCGCCTGGTCGCCGTGGCCCGGCTGCGGCAGCTGTGCCGCCACTACGGCGTGACGGAGCTGGCCGCGACCGGAACCGGTTCTCCGACAACGCTTCGGCTGTCACCTCTGACGCTGCTCGACTCGGCGCAGCTGCGCCTCAAGCGGGTGTATCCCGGTGCGAACTACCGGGCGACGACCTCGACGGTCCAGGTTCCCATTCCGCGGTCGGGCGGTATCGGTGCCCCGCGCATCCGCGACCTGGAGTTGGTGCAAATGGTCGCCGATCTGCTTCTCGCGCTTGACGGGCGCCCGCAGGGCGAGCTTGATATAACGACCTTCACGCCGGCCGCCACGCAGAAGGGGTAGCGATGACCGTCATCCTGGTCGATCCGCGCCGCCCGTCCCTGGTGCCGGTCGAAGCGGTCGAACTACTCGGCGGCGACGTGGAGTACACCGAGGAGATGCCGGTCAAGGTGCCGTGGTCGCTGCCGTCGGCCCGACCTGCGCGCATCGGCGAGAAAGCCGCTGTGCTGCTGTCCTCGGATCGCGATCATCCCGAGGTGCGCGCTCGGCTAGCCGCGGGGGAGCGACTGATCGCGGTGGCGCAGCCGCAGCGCGGTGAACGTCTGGTGGACGCCGTGGCCGTGATGGACACGCTGCGCACTGCCGGCCCGTGGGAGAGCGAACAGACCCACGATTCGCTGCGCCGGTATCTGTTGGAGGAGACCTACGAACTCTTCGACGCGGTGCGCGGCGGCAACCTCGAGGAGCTGCGCGACGAACTCGGCGACGTTCTGTTGCAGGTGCTGTTCCACGCGCGCATCGCCGAAGAGGCATCAGAGCAAGCATTTTCCATCGACGACGTCGCCGACGCGCTGGTACGCAAGCTGGGCAACCGGGTGCCCGCGGTGCTGGCCGGTGAGTCCATTTCGCTGGAGGATCAGCTGGCCCAGTGGGAACAGCGCAAGGCCCTGGAGAAGTCGGCGCGGGCGTCCTGCGTCGATGACATCCCCACGGTCGCGCCCGCACTGTTGTTGGCGCAGAAGGTCATCGCCCGTGTCCAGAACGCGGGGCTACCGGCCGACCTGATCCCGCCGTCGATGACAGCCGTCACGGTGACGGCCGACTGTGACGCCGAAAATGACTTACGGACAACGGTTCTGGAGTTCATGGATACCGTGCGCGCGGTCGAACGCGCGATCGCGGCGAGTCGCGGCGACGCCCCCACCGGACTCGACACCGCGACGTCGCCGGGTGCCGTCAGTGCCGACGAGTGGCGCCGGCACTGGCCGATGTCGCTCGACGAGCTGCTCGACATCCCGGACGTGCCCGAGGTCGTGACCGACGATGACCTGGAACACCTCGACGAGTTGGTCGACGTCGACGCGCTGGCCGATGACCTCGACATCGAGCTGGACGGCACCCTCGAGGACGCGAATCCCGACGCTCAGTCGAGCAGCGTCGAACCCCAGTAGTCGCCGTCGCGCAGCCCCGGCGGCACGGCGAAGATCGCACTGCCGGTGTGGGTGATGTACTCGTTGAGCGCGTCGTGGCGCGCCAGCTCCATCTGCATCGGGATGAACTGGGTGGCCGGGTTGCGCATGAACGCGATGAAGAAGAGCCCGGCGTCCAGGTGCCCGAAGCCGTCGGAGCCGTCGGTGAAGTTGTAGCCGCGGCGCAGGATCTGGATACCGCCGAGGTGCTGCGCCGACGCCAGGCGCACGTGGGCGTCGCGGTCGATCAGCGGCTCGTTCTTGTCGTCGACGATGTCGAAGTTGAGCTCCTCGAACTCCTGCTTGAGCCCGTTGGGTGCACCGCTGCCCTTCTGCCTGCCGATCACCCGCTCCTGCTCGAGAAGCGTTGTGCGGTCCCAGGCTTCGATGCGCATCCGGATGCGGCGGCTGACCATGTAGCTGCCACCGGTCATCCAGTCCGGTCCGTCGCCCTTGGCCACCCAGACCTGCTGGCGCAGGGTGTCGGTGTCCTCGGCCTTGATGTTGGCGGTTCCGTCCTTGAACCCGAACAGGTTTCGCGGTGTCGACTGATCGCGTGTGGTCGACGAGGTGCGGCCGAAGCCGAGTTGGGAATAGCGAACCGCCACCGTGCCGAACCCGACGCGGGCCAGGTTGCGGATGGCGTGCACGGCGACCTGCGGGTCGTTGGCGCAGGCCTGCACCACGATGTCGCCGCCACAGCGTGCCGGGTCCATCGTCTCGTTGGGGAACTTCGGCAGGTTCTCCAACAGGGCCGGCTTCTGGCTCGCGATGCCGAAGCGGTCCTTGCCGTCCTTGCGGAAGAACGACGGGCCGAAACCGATGGTCAGCGTCAGCTGCGAGGCCGGCAGCCCCAGCGCCTCACCGGTATCCGACGGCGGCGCATAGGGATTGAGCCCGATGGCGCCGTCGTGGACCGCCTCCTCGCCGGCGGTCATCCGCTCGGCCATGCCGGTCCATTCCTTGAGCATGGCGACCAGGTCGGCCCGGGAGTCGGTGGTGACGTCGAAGGTCGCGAAGTGCATCCGGTCCTGGGCCGGGGTGACGATGCCGGCCTGGTGTTCACCGCGGAACGGGACCGGCTTGTCCAGCCCGCCGGTGGCGAGGTCGGCGGCCGAGGCCCGCCCGGCCAGCGCCCCGGCGCCGGCCGCGCCGACGACTGCGGCGGTGACGCCGGCGGCGCCGAACAGCTTGCGCCGTGAGAGCCCGGACTTCGGTGTCTGCTCTGGAATGTCGGCTGCCGTATCGGGGCTACTGGGGAGCGATGACACCCTGCACCTGGCTTACCTCCTTGCCCAGCGCGTCGATGGCGCGGGACAACTCTTGGCGCTGCGGTTCGGTGACGGTGTCGTAGAGCACGAAGCCGTCGCCGTTGCGGTACTTGGCCAGCAGCGTTTCGACATCGGCGAAGCCCTTGTCGACACGCTTGCCCAGATCGGCGTTGCGCTCGTCGAGAATCGGCCGTACGGAGGCCACCGCGGTCTGCGAACCGTCGACGTTGGCCTGGAAGTCCCAGAGGTCGGTGTGGCTGAAGATGTCTTCTTCACCGCTGATCTTGCTGGCGGCGACCTCGTCGAGCAGGCCCTGCGCGCCACCGGCGATCTGGGTCGAGTCGATGGTCCAGCCGGGCGCCTTGACGCCGTCGTTGAGTTCCTTGACGTCGGCCACCAGCTGGTCGGCGACGGCGTTGGTGTCGGGCTGCAAGCCGCTCACCCACAGGTCTTTCTCCAGGCGGTGGAAGCCGGTCCACTTCTGGCCGGGCTCCAGGTCGGCCTCCCGCAGGTCGATGCGGGGGTCCAGATCGTTGGGGAAGGACTCGGCGACCGGTTCGATGCGCTCGTAGTAGGTCCGCGTGGTTGGGTACAGCGACTTGGCCTTGGCGACGTCGCCGGCCTTGATCGCAGCAACGAACGCCTCGGTTGCCGGGACCAGCGCATCGGTCTGGCTGTTTACGTAGCGCTTGTAGCTGTCAGCGGCTTCTTTGAACTTGCCCTCGGTGTCCACCGGAACCGAGTTGCCGGTCACGGTGAAGTCGCCGCGGATACCGTCCCCGATCATCCCTGGCTTGCAGGCGGTCTGGTAGGTGCCCGGTTCGGCAAGCTGGACGATGAGTTTGCGCTGCAGCCCCGGTGAGATGTTCTCCACCTCACCCATCACCCGCTCGCCTTCGCCGTAGACGTAGAACTCTGTCACCTTCGTGCCGTTGTTGCTGATCACGAAGGTGCTCGGCCCGGTCGTGGCCTGCGTCCCGGACAGTTTGCACTCGGTGTCGGAGGCATCGACGGTGATCTCGGTGGGGGCCTTGCTGCCCGTGTCGGCGGACTTGGTCTCCTTGGCCGTGCATCCGGCCAGGGCGACGCCGGCCAGCAGCGCCGCGACAGCGGCGGTAGGAGCGTTGATGCCGTGCAAGAGCGTCACTTGGTTGACCTTTCGGGGAGGGCGGAGCGCTCCGAGTGCTCGGAGGTCTCGGTGTTGTCGGGACGGGAGTCGGTGTTGTCGGGACGAGAGTCGGTGGCCGGCGCGGGCGTGGACGTGGGCGTGGGCGTGCGCGCGGTGCGGGTGGGGCGCAGGAAGACGGAGAGCACGATGGCCAGGTAGGCCAGCCAGCAGATCAGCTGCAGCACCGTCGGGGTCGGCGTGACGTTGAAGACCCCCTGGATGATCTCGCCGTACCACGCCGACCAGTTGAACCCGGCGCTGACGTCGAACGCCTTCGAGCCCAGTCCGGGCAGCCAGCCGACGGTCTGCAGGGCGCCGATGCCGTAGGACAGGATGCCCGCGGCGACCAGGATCAGGAACGCGCCGGTGTATTTGAAGAACTTGGCGAGGTCGATCCGCACCGCGCCGGCGTACATGCCCCAGGCGATGGCGGCGGCCAGCAGCACTCCGACCAGCAGGCCGAGCAGCGGCCAGGCGGTCTCGGCCTCGGCATAGCCGACCATGAACAGCGCAGTCTCGAACCCTTCGCGGCCGACGGCGAGGAACGCCAGCATGAACACCGCGGCCGCGCCGGTCTCGAGCGCCTTGGACATCCCGGCACGTAGCTCCCCGGACAACCCGGCGGAGGCCTTGCGCATCCACAGCACCATGGAGGTGACGATCGTGACGGCGACCAGCGACGCCACCCCGGCGATCGCTTCGGCGGCCAGGTCCTTGATGGTGTAGGTGCCGTACTGGATGGTCAGGAAGACGATCACCGTCATCAGCACGGCGGCCCCGACCCCCAACCACACCCACTTCAGGGCGTCGCGGCGATCGGATTTCACCAGGAAGGCGATCAGAACCATCACGACGATGCCGGCCTCGAGGCCTTCCCGCAGCCCGATCAGCCCGCTTCCGAAGAGCTGGGCGGTGACGTTGGGAGCCGCGGCGCTGAGCGTGGTGTGGGTGCCGGTGAGAAGGCCTCCCGCAAGACCCATCGAGATGTCCGCCAGGTCGGTCATCGGCACGTCCTCACTTCGGGAAAGTCCTGGTAAGCAAGGCTTACCAAACCAAGGTTCGGCTCACCTTAACAGATGCCAGGTAACTCGATTACCGTCGTTGGACACCGTCAGCAGGGACTAACGGCCCGGATCCCGTGGGACGATGTCAAGACGTCAGTGGGTTCTGGGAGGGGTTCTAGGAGTTCTGTGTCGTCAACGCGTTGGCTGCGCGCTGTCGTTGTGATTGCGGCGACCGCCATGCTGCTGGCCTCGAGCTGTTCCTGGCAGCTGGGCACCCCGATCCCCGACGGGGTTCCGCCCCCGCCGGGCGACCCCGTGCCGGCCGTCGACACCCACGCCAAGGGCCGACCCGCCGACCAGCTGCACGAATGGGCAGCCCAGCGGGCACCCCAGCTTGGCATTCCTATCTATGCGCTGGAGGCCTACGCCTACGCCGCTCGGGTGGCCGAAGTGGAGAACCCCAACTGCCATTTGGCGTGGACCACGCTGGCCGGGATCGGCATGGTGGAGAGCCACCACGGCACCTACCGGGATGCGATGATCGCGCCGAACGGGGACGTCAGTCCGCCGATCCGTGGGGTGCACCTAGACGGGACCAACGGAAACCTCGAGATCATCGACAACGAGCAGACGCTCGCCGGCGACGAGCCGGTCTACGCCCGCGCCATGGGGCCCATGCAGTTCATCCCCGAAACCTGGCGGCTCTACGGTGTCGACGCCAACAACGACGGCGTCATCAGTCCGGACAATTTCGACGACGCCGCCTTGTCGGCGGCGGGCTACCTGTGCTTCCGCGGCAAGGACCTGGCCACCCCCCGGGGCTGGATGAACGCCCTGCACGCCTACAACCATTCCGACCAGTACGCCCGGACCGTCCGGGACTGGGCCACGGCATACGCCGAAGGGCACCCGCTCTAACAGCGCTGCATCGCCCCGACCATCTAGGCTATGAGCGGTCGCCGGGCGCGGAGCCCACTGCCCGGCGAGGACGTTCGTCGCCCACCAGCGGCCAGACACCAGGACACCAGGACACAAGGAGAAGCCAGTGCCCATCATCGAGCAGGTCGCAGCCCGCGAGATCCTCGACTCCCGCGGCAATCCGACCGTCGAGGTCGAGGTGGCCCTGATCGACGGCACCTTTGCCCGTGCCGCGGTGCCCTCGGGCGCCTCGACCGGCGAGCACGAGGCGGTGGAGCTGCGCGACGGCGCCGCCCGCTACGGCGGCAAGGGCGTCGAGAAGGCCGTCGAGGCGGTTCTCGACGAGATCGCCCCCGCCGTGATCGGCCTGTCCGCCGACGACCAGCGCCTGGTCGACCAGGCGCTGCTCGATCTCGACGGCACCCCCGACAAGTCCCGGCTGGGGGCCAACGCGATCCTGGGCGTGTCCCTGGCGGTGGCCAAGGCGGCCGCGGACAGCGCCGCGCTGCCGCTGTTCCGGTACCTGGGCGGGCCCAACGCCCACATCCTTCCGGTGCCGATGATGAACATCCTCAACGGCGGTGCGCACGCCGACACCGGCGTCGACGTCCAGGAGTTCATGGTCGCCCCGATCGGTGCGCCGAGCTTCAAGGAGGCGCTGCGCTGGGGTGCCGAGGTTTACCACTCGCTGAAGGCGGTGCTCAAGAAGCAGGGTCTGGCCACCGGGCTGGGTGATGAGGGCGGCTTCGCCCCCGATGTCGCCGGCACCAAAGCGGCCCTGGATCTGATCAGCTCGGCCATCGAGAGCGCCGGCTTCAAACTCGGCACCGATGTGGCGCTGGCGCTCGACGTGGCGGCCACCGAGTTCTACACAAAGGGCACCGGTTACAGCTTCGAGAAGCAGACCCGCAGCGCCGAAGAGATGACGCAGTTCTACGCGGGCCTGCTCGACGCCTACGCCCTGGTGTCCATCGAAGACCCGCTCTCCGAGGACGACTGGGACGGCTGGGTGGACCTGACCACCGCGATCGGGGACCGGGTGCAGATCGTCGGCGACGACCTGTTCGTCACCAACCCCGAGCGGCTCGAAGAAGGCATCGAGCGCGGGGCGGCCAACGCGCTGCTGGTGAAGGTCAACCAGATCGGCACGCTCACCGAGACCCTCGACGCCGTGTCGCTGGCCCACAACAGCGGCTACCGAACGATGATGAGCCACCGCAGTGGCGAGACCGAGGACACCACGATCGCCGATCTTGCCGTGGCCGTGGGCAGCGGCCAGATCAAGACCGGTGCGCCGGCCCGCAGCGAGCGGGTGGCCAAGTACAACCAGCTGCTGCGCATCGAGGAGGCGCTCGGCGACGCCGCACGTTACGCCGGCGACCTGGCGTTCCCGCGGTTCGTCGTTGCCGAGTAGGCGCCGAACAGGTATCGAAACAGACTGTGTCGGAAAGCAAGCGGCCCGACCCCAAGCGGCGCACCCCGGCCTCCCGGCCGGGTGCGTCGGGGCGCAACCGCTTGCGAACCGCGCCGGTCACCAAACCGCGGCCGGCCGAGACCCGCACGGTCGCCGAGCCGGTCAGCGTCGCCGAACCCATCCGGCGCTCGATCGCGGCGTCGGTCGAGCACCACAGTGAACAACGGCTCGGTTTCACCGCCCGGCGCGCGGCCATCCTGGCGGCGGTGATCTGTGTGCTGACCCTGACCATCGCGGGCCCGGTGCGCACCTACTTTGCGCAGCGCACCGAGATGAAGCAGTTGGCCGCGACGGAATCCGCACTACGCCAGCAGATTTCAGACCTGGAGTCGCAAAAGGCCAAGCTGGCCGACCCGGTGTACATCGCGGCTCAGGCCCGCGAGCGACTCGGCTTCGTGATGCCCGGTGACATCCCCTATCAGGTTCAGCTGCCGCCCGGAGCCGCCGCCGTGCCCGACACCGAGCCGCAGGCGCAGGCGGTGCGCAACAACGACCCGTGGTACACCTCGCTGTGGCACACGATCGCTGACACTCCGCACGGGCCACCCGTCGCTCCGGCGCCGGACCCGGCCAATCCCGCCCTGCCGCTACCACCGGAACCGGTTCCGGTGCCACCTGCGGCGCCCGGTGGTTGATCCCGCCGATCTCGACGCCGTGGCGCGGCAGCTCGGGCGCGAGCCGCGCGGTGTCCTCGAGATCGCCTATCGCTGCCCCAACGGCGAACCGGCCGTTGTGAAGACCGCGCCGCGGCTGCCCGACGGCACCCCGTTCCCGACGCTGTACTACCTCACCCACCCGGCGTTGACGGCGGCGGCCAGCCGCCTGGAGTCCGACGGGCTGATGCGCGAGATGGGTGAACGGCTGCAGCAGGATTCGGGGCTCGCCGACGCCTACCGGCGGGCCCACGAGTCCTATCTGGCCGAGCGGGATGCGCTCGAACCGCTGGGCACGAACTTCTCCGGCGGCGGTATGCCGGACCGGGTCAAGTGCCTGCACGTGCTGATCGCGCATTCGCTGGCCAAGGGCCGTGGGGTCAATCCCTTCGGGGACGAGGCGCTGGCGATCCTGGCCGGCGAGCCGGCGATGACAGGGATTCTGGACAAGGGGGAGTGGACATGAACCCGGAGGTGAACCCGGTGCCGAATCGGGTGGCGGCCATCGACTGCGGCACCAACTCGATCCGGTTGCTGATCGCCGACGTGACCCACGGTGCCAACGGCCGACAGCTGCACGACGTGCACCGCGAGATGCGCATCGTGCGGTTGGGTCAGGGTGTCGACGCCACCGGGCAGTTCGCCCAGGAGGCACTGGCCCGCACCCGTGCGGCGCTGGCCGACTACGCCACACTGCTGGAGCGCTTCGGGGTGGTCGAGGTGCGGATGGTGGCGACGTCGGCGACCCGCGACGCGTCCAACCGCGACGAGTTCTTCGCGATGACCGCCGAGGTGCTGGGCCCGGTGGTCCCGGGTGCGGTCGCCGAGGTGATCAGCGGCGCGGAGGAAGCCGAGCTATCGTTCAACGGGGCTGTGGGCGAACTCGATTCCGCCGCAGCGCCTTTCGTCGTGGTCGACCTGGGCGGCGGTTCGACGGAGGTGGTGCTGGGTGAACACGGCGGCGTGCGGGCCAGCTTCTCGGCCGACATCGGCTGTGTCCGGCTGACCGAGCGTTGCCTGCACTCCGATCCGCCGACGGCGACGGAGATCGCGGCGGCGCGCGAGGTCGTGCGCGAACGGCTCGGCGAGGCGCTGCGGGTGGTGCCGGTGGAGCAGGCCAAAACGTGGGTCGGTGTCGCGGGAACGTTCACCACGATCGCCGCGCTGGCCCAGCACATGACCACCTACGACTCCGAGGCCATCCACCTGTCGCGGGTCGCCTTCGGCGACCTGCTGCCGGTGTGCGAGCAGCTGATCGGCATGACTCGCAAGCAGCGCGCTGCCTTGGGCCCGATGCACGAGGGCCGCGTCGATGTCATCGGTGGCGGATCGATCGTCGTCGAGGAGCTGGCCGAGGCGTTGCGGCAGCGGGCCGGGATCGAGGAACTTGTGGTCAGCGAGCACGACATTCTCGACGGGATCGCGCTCTCCATTTCCTGACGGTCACGCCGGCGGGATCAGGGGCTCTCCGCCGGCGCCGGTGGGCACTCTGGTGCCGGCCAGGGTGATGCCCAGGATCACCATCACCACACCGATGGCGAAGTTCAGCCAGTTGTCGGCGCTGTTGAGCGGCAGCAGGTTTCGCGGGCCGCCGAGGTCGATCAACATGCCGTAGAGCCACAGCCCCAGGTAGATCAGGCCGCCGAAGATCAGATAGCCGCGGGCGCGGGCGAACGTACGGGCTAGCAGCAGTCCGGCGATCCCGAAGGCGAGATGCAGCAGGTTGTGCGCGACCGAGACGGTGAAGACACCGAACAGCTGGGCCTTCGACCGCTGCCCATACCACTGCAATTGGTCCAGCCGGGCGGTCAGCCCCGGGACGAAGCCCGCAATGGCGAGCACCAGGAACGCCCCCGCGACGAGCACCACGGCGCCCTGGACGGCCAGCAGCTCCACCTGCGGTCGTCGGAGCTTCCCGGTGCGCGTCGACATGCCGCTCTGCATACCCCGGTAACGGGGCCGTCAACCCCGATCGACGAGCGTGCCGGACGGCCGGCGCCGGTCAGGGCTTGACGCGGCAGCCGCTACCGATGTTGTGGCAGTGGTGGCCACCGTCGCACGCGTTGCAACGACAGGTACAACCACCGGTGTGCTTGCTGGTCTGCGTGAATTCCGGCATGTCAGCTCATCTCCTTCGGACCCCGACGGACGGTTTCACGATAGATGGCAAATGATGCATATGTGGCGTTTTGCCACGGGCACATCGGTGGCGCTTAGGCGTTCGAAAGCCCTCCATCCGAATACTTTTCGTGCACCGGCACCGACCCGCGGTCACGGCTCGAAGCGGTAGCCCATCCCGGCCTCGGTCAGCAGGTGCCGCGGATGCGCGGGGTCGTCCTCGAGCTTGCGCCGTAACTGGGCCAGATAGACCCGTAGGTAGTGGGTCTCCTTGGCATACGCCGGCCCCCACACCTCCCGGAGCAGTTCCTCGCGTCCGACCAGCTTGCCGCGGTTGCGCACCAGCATCTCCAACATCCCCCACTCGGTCGGGGTCAGGTGCACCTCCGCACCGTTGCGCACCACTTTCTTAGCGGCCAGGTCGACGGTGAACGAACCGGCGTCGATCACCGGCTCGTCGGTGTCGGCGGCCGCCGCGCCACGGCGGACCGCGGCACGCAACCGGGCCAAGAACTCGTCCATCCCGAACGGCTTGGTCACGTAGTCGTCGGCGCCGGCGTCGAGCGCCTCGACCTTCTCGGCGGAATCGGTGCGCGCCGAGAGCACGATCACCGGCGCGCTCAGCCAGCCCCGCAGCCCGCCGAGCACTTCGATGCCGTCCATGTCGGGCAGCCCGAGATCCAGCACGATGACGTCGGGGCGCTGCTCGGCGGCGGCGGCAAGTGCTGCGGCGCCGGTCGCCGCGGTGATCACTTCGTAGCCCCGAACGCTCAAGTTGATCCGCAGCGCCCGCAGGATCTGTGGCTCGTCGTCGATCACCAGGACCTTGACCTTGTTCATCGCGGGTCTCCCGGCGGCGCGGCCAGGTCGACGATGACGGTCAGGCCCCCGCCGGGGGTGTCGGTGGCCGAGATCGTGCCGCCCATCGCCTCGACGAACCCCTTGGCCACCGAAAGGCCCAGTCCCACACCATATTTGTTGTTCCGGTCGCCGAGGCGCTGGAACGGCTCGAACAGCTGCTCTTCGCCGCCGCGGGGCACTCCCGGGCCCTCGTCGACGACGTTGATCAGCACCCGGTCACCGACGCGCCCGGCGTTGAGGCGCACCATGCTGTCGGGCGCGTACCGAAGAGCGTTGTCGATCAGGTTGGCCAGCACCCGCTCCAACAGCCCGACGTCGGCCAGCGCGACCGCGCCACCGGCCTCGAGGCTGATGTCGACCTTCACCCGGTCTAGCCCTTCGTTGCCCACCCCGGCCGACCGGCGGCTGATGCTGAGCAGTGCCCGCTGCACGGCCTCGTCGAGGTAGACCCGTTTGAGTTCGGGGCGCACCACGCCGGCGGCCAGCCGCGAGGAGTCCAGCAGGTTGTCCACCAGCGCGGTCAGCTGGTCGACCGACTCCTCGACGGTGGCGAGCAGCTCGGCGGTGTCTTCGGCGGAGAAGTCGATGTCCTGCGAACGCAGGCTCGACACCGCCGCCTTGGCCGCGGCCAACGGGGTTCGCAGATCGTGGCTGACCGCCGACAACAGCGAGCGGCGCAGATCGTCGGCCTTCTCGATGGCCTCGGCCTTGCTGGCCTCCTGCGCCAGCTCCCGCTGCCGGACCAGGCCCGCGGCCTGCTTGGCGACGGCGGTCAGCACCCGGCGGTCCCGCGCCGGCAGGCTGCGACCGGCCATCAGCATCCAGAACTCGGCCTGGTCGGGTCCGTCACCCACCTCGATGGCGGTGTCCGCGGAATCGACGGCCACACAGGGCGCGTTGCCCACGCAGGCGATGACGTGCGGTTCGTCGCCGACGACCCGCAGCACGCTGACGGCGCGCTGGCCGTAGGTCTCGCGCACCCGCTCCAGCAGGGTCTCCAGGTCGGCGCCGCGCAGCACCGACCCGGAGAACAGGGTCAGCAGTTCGGCCTCCTGGGAGGCGTGTCGCGCCTCGCGCTGCCGGTTGGCGGCACGGTCGACGAGGATCGCGACCGCCACCGCGAGCAGCAGCAGAACCACTTCGGTGATCGCGGCGTCGGGCTCGGCGATGGTGAACGTGTAGCGCGGTGTAGTCAGGAAATAGTTCAGCAGCAGCCCGGACAGCATCGCCGACAGCACCGCCGGCGCCACCCCGCCGAGCAGGGCGACCAGCAGGACACCGACCACGAACAGGGCGCTCTCACCGCCGATCGACAGGTACCTGTCGAGCACCAGTGCGGTCACCGCGCAGATCACCGACGGGACGATCACCGCGGCCAGCCAGGAGATCACCCGCCGCTCTCGCGGGGAGGCCGAGCGCACCGAGAACCCGCGCCTGGCCTCCTCGTGGGTGACCATGTGCACGTCGATCTTGCCGGAGTCCTGCACGATCGCCGCGCCGATACCCTCGTCGAAGACGCGGGCCCACCGTGACCGCCGCGACGTGCCGATCACCAGCTGGGTGGCGTTGAGCTCGCGGGCGAAATCCAGCAGCGCCTTGCCGACGTCGTCGCCGACGACGGTGTGCACCGTGGCGCCCAGGCTCGCGGCCAGTTCCCGCACCTTGCCCATCTGCGGTGCAGAGATCCCGGAAAGCCCGTCGCCGCGAACGACGTGGACGATCATCAACTCGGCGCTCGACTTCGAGGCGATGCGAGAAGCCCTGCGCACCAACGTCTCCGACTCTGACCCGCCGGTGACCGCGACGACCACGCGTTCCCGGGCCTCCCACGTCGCGGTGATCCGGTTCTCGGCGCGGTATTTGGCCAGCGCGGCGTCGACCTGGTCGGCCAGCCACAGCAGGGCCAGCTCGCGCAACGCGGTCAGGTTGCCCCGGCGAAAGTAGTTCGACAGCGCGGCGTCGACCTTCTCCGGTGCATACACGTTGCCGTGGGAGAGTCTGCGCCGCAACGCTTCCGGGGTGATGTCGACCAGCTCGATCTGTGCTGCGCTGCGCACGATCTCGTCGGGCACGGTCTCCTGCTGTTCGATGCCGGTGATCTGCGCGACGACGTCGTTGAGGCTTTCCAAATGCTGGACGTTGACGGTGGAGATCACTGAGATGCCCGCGTCGAGCAGTTCCTCGACGTCCATCCACCGCTTCGGGTTCTTACTGCCCGGGGTGTTGGTATGGGCGAGTTCGTCGACGAGCACGACCTGCGGACGGCGGGCAAGTACAGCCGGCACGTCGAGTTCGGCAAAGCGGCTGCCGCGGTACTCGACGAAGCGGGGCGGGACGACTTCGATGCCGGCCAACAACTCCGCGGTCTTCCTGCGGCCGTGGGTTTCGACGACCGCGGCGACCAGGTCGGTGCGGCGTTCGAGCCGACGGTGTGCCTCACCGAGCATGGCGAAGGTCTTGCCGACCCCCGGCGCCGCGCCGAGATAGATGCGCAGCTCGCCGCGCCTCGGCCGGGAGCCGGCGGGCGCAGGTTGCGGCTCTGCACCGCGGGTCACCCTCGGTGGATGGACGGTATCCACACGGTCATCATTCACCGGTCGTCAGCTCTTCATGCCGAACTTCTCGTCCAGCGCCATGTTGAGTTCCAGCACGTTGACCCGCGGCTCACCGAGGAAGCCCAGGGCTCGCCCGTCGGTGTGCTCCGCTACGAGTTGCCGGACCAGGTCGGCGTTGACACCGCGGGCGGTCGCCACCCGGGCGATCTGCAGATCGGCGTAGGCGGGGGAGATGTCCGGATCCAGGCCGCTGCCGCTGGCGGTCACGGCGTCGCCCGGGACCGCCGGATGAGACGCCGCACCCATGATCGGCACGATCAGCCCCGTCGAGTAGTCCTCGCCGGGTTGGGCACACTGCACCGGCGTCCCCCGGTAGCTGTCCAAGAACGGGCGGGTGGTGGTGGCACACGGTTCGTTGACGCTGACCACCTTGCTCGGGTGGACGATGTCGCCCTGCGCGTCGCGCGGCCCGAGAACCGCCAGCACCGCGCCGACGCCGCCGCCGGTGCAGAACGGGCGCGCGCCGTCCACGCCGTCGAGTTCGCCGACCGTCTTGCTGCGGGCGCACACCTGGGTCAACAGGCTGGGGGCGGTCGCAGAGTCGACGATGCTTTCCGGGCCCAGGTTCGACGCGCCGCTGGCCATCGGGTCGTACCCGGCGCCGGCCGCCGAGGGGCGGCTCTGGAAGTACTGTGGCAGCGCGGTGCCCTTGGCGTCGGTGAACGGCTGCCCGATCAGGCTGGAACCCACCGGCTTACCGTCCATCCCGACGATGGATCCCTCGGCATTGGCCTTCAGGCCCGGGATTTGGGCCACCAACCAGATGAACAGCGGGTAGCCGATGCCGACGATGACGGTGAGCACCAGCAGCGCACGCAGCGCCGCCCAATGTTGGCGAGCGAGACTGGAGAAGAACATGTCACATCCCTGGCAAGAATTGGACGACGAGGTCGATGAGCTTGATTCCGATGAACGGGGCGATGATGCCGCCGAGCCCGTAGACGTACAGGTTGCGGCTGAGCAGCTTCGCCGCGCTGCTCGGCGTGTAGCGAACGCCCCTCAGCGACAATGGGATCAGCGCGATGATGATGATCGCGTTGAAGATCACCGCGGACAGGATCGCTGATTGCGGGCTGTGTAGCCGCATGATGTTGAGCAGATCCAGGCCGGGATAGAGCGCTACGAACAGGGCCGGGATGATCGCGAAGTACTTGGCGATGTCGTTGGCGATCGAGAACGTGGTGAGCGCCCCGCGGGTGATCAGCAACTGCTTGCCGATCTCGACGATCTCGATGAGCTTGGTGGGATCGGAATCCAGGTCGACCATGTTGCCGGCCTCCTTGGCCGCCGAGGTCCCGGTGTTCATCGCCACCCCGACGTCGGCCTGTGCCAGCGCAGGCGCGTCGTTGGTGCCGTCACCGGTCATCGCGACCAGTTTGCCGCCCTCCTGCTCACGTTTGATCAGCGCGAGCTTGTCCTCGGGGGTGGCCTCGGCCAGGAAGTCGTCCACGCCCGCCTCGTCGGCGATGGCCTTGGCGGTCAACGGGTTGTCGCCGGTGATCATCACCGTGCGGATGCCCATCCTGCGCATCTCGTCGAAGCGTTCACGCATGCCTTGTTTGACGACGTCCTTGAGGTGGATGACGCCCAGCACTTCGGCACGCCCGTCGAAGACCTGGCCCACGACCAGCGGGGTGCCGCCGCCCGCGGAGACTCCGTCGACGACATCGCCGAGCTGCGCCGGCACACTACCGCCCTGTGCGCGAACCCATTCGGCGACCGTACTGGCCGCACCTTTGCGCAGCAGGTGACCGTTGTCCAGGTCCACGCCGGACATCCTGGTGGCTGCGGAGAATTGGACCCAGTGCGCATTGACCAGCTCGCCCGGAGTGCGGGCCCGCAGCCCGAAGTTCTCCTTGGCGAACACCACGATCGAGCGTCCCTCCGGGGTTTCGTCGGCCAGGCTGGACAGCTGCGCTGCGTCGGCGAGCTGCTCGGTGGAAACACCCTGCAGGGCAACAAAATCCGAGGCTTGCCGGTTGCCGAGGGTGATGGTGCCGGTTTTGTCGAGCAGCAGGGTGTTGACGTCGCCGGCCGCCTCCACCGCGCGCCCCGACATGGCCAGCACGTTGCGCTGCACCAGCCGGTCCATGCCGGCGATACCGATGGCCGACAACAGCGCACCGATGGTCGTCGGGATCAGGCAGACCAGCAGCGAGACCATCACGATCCCGGAGACACCGTCGGTGGTCAACGACAACGAGTCGGGAACTCCCGGGTTGGTCGCCTTGGCGAAGATGGCCAACGGTTGCAAGGTGGCGACGGCGAAGATGAAGATGATCGTCAGCGCCGCCAGCAGGATGTTCAGCGCGATCTCGTTCGGCGTCTTCTGCCGGTTGGCGCCCTCGACGAGCGCGATCATCCGGTCGATGAAGCTCTCACCCGGCTTCTGGGTGATCTGCACGACGATGCGGTCCGAGAGCACGGTGGTGCCGCCGGTGACCGCGCACCGGTCGCCGCCGGACTCGCGGATGACGGGGGCCGACTCGCCGGTGATGGCCGATTCGTCGACCGAGGCGATGCCCTCGACGACGTCGCCGTCGCCAGGGATGACCTGCCCGGCTTCCACGACGACGATGTCACCCTGGTTCAGCAGCGGAGCGGCGATTTCCTCCTCGATGCCGGCGGCGCCCAGCTTCCATCCGGTGAGCCTACGAGCCATGGTGTCGGCCTTGGTTTTTCGCAGAGACTCCGCCTGTGCTTTGCCGCGGCCCTCGGCGACCGCCTCGGCGAGGTTGGCGAACACCACGGTCAGCCACAGCCAGAAGACGATCAACCAGGCGAACCAGCTTGGTTGGAGGATCGCCAGGATCGTGGCCCACACGGCGCCGATTTCGACGATGAACATCACCGGGTTGCGCCACAGTGTGCGCGGGTCGAGTTTGCCGAACGCGTCGGGTAATGCCTTGCCCAGCAGCGCCAGGTCCAACAGTCCCGTGCGGCTCTTGGTCTTCTTCTCGACCGTCCCACCAGGGTGGAGTTCGGCGACCAGCGTTGTGCTGGTAAGACGTTCGGTGGTCATCAGTGAATTCCTTCGGCGAGGGGCCCGAGCGCCAGCACGGGCAGGAACGTCAGGGCCACCAGGATGAGTGTCACCCCGGCGACCATCCCGACGAACTGGGGACGGTGAGTCGGCAGCGTGCCGATAGATTCCGGCGTATGTCCCTGTCGGGCAAAGGACCCCGCTAGGGCGAGTACCAGAATGATGGGCAGGAACCGGCCGAGCACCATCGTCAACCCGAGCGCGGTGTTGTACCAGTCGGTGTTCACGCTCAGCCCGGCGAATGCCGAACCGTTGTTGTTGGCCGCCGAGGTGAACGCGTAGAGCACCTCTGACAGGCCGTGTGGACCGGAGTTCAGCATGGCGGCCCGCTGTCCCGGCATTGCCATCGCCACCGCGGTGCCGGTGAGCACCAGCAGTGGCGTGACCAGGAAATAGCTTGCCGCGAGCTTGATCTCGCGCGGTGTGATCTTCTTGCCGAGATACTCCGGGGTGCGCCCGACCATCAGGCCGGCGACGAACACCGTGATCACCGCCAGGATCAGCATGCCGTAGAGCCCCGAACCGGTACCGCCGGGAGCGACCTCGCCGAGCTGCATGTTGAACAACGTCATCATGCCGCCGAGGCTGGTGTAGGAGTCGTGGAACGAGTCCACCGCACCGGTCGACGTCAGCGTGGTCGCGTCGGCGAACACCGCCGAATCGGCGACGCCGAAACGCTGTTCGACGCCCTCCATCGCCGATCCGACGGCGGTGGGCACCGTGCCGTGGGCCTGGAGCTGGAAGCGCAGCATCAAGGTGACGCTGATCAGCGCCAGCACCGCCATGACCGCGGCGATCGCGTAACCCTGCTTGCGGCTCTCGACAATCCGGCCGAAGGTGCGCGGCAGTGAGAAGCTGATCACCAGCAATAGGAAGATCTCCACCCAGTTGGTCCACGCGGTGGGGTTCTCGAACGGGTGCGCCGAGTTGGCGTTGTAGAAACCTCCGCCGTTGGTGCCCAGCTCCTTGATGGCCTCCTGGCTGGCGACCGGACCGCCGGGAATGGTCTGCTTCGCGCCGGCCAGCGTGTCGACGACCTGGTCGTAGAGGTGGAAGTTCTGGATCGCGCCGCCGGCGATCAGGATGACCGCGGCCAGCACCGCCATCGGCAGCAGGATGCGCAGCGTGCCGCGGACCAGATCGACCCAGAAGTTGCCCAGCTCACCGGTGTTGCGGCGGGCGAACCCGCGCACCAGGGCGATGGCCACCGACATGCCGACCGCCGCGGAGACGAAGTTCTGCACGGTCAGCCCGGCCATCTGCACCAGGTGGCCCTGGGTGGACTCGCCCGAATACGCCTGCCAGTTGGTGTTGGTCACGAAGCTGACCGCGGTGTTCCACGCCAGCGCCGGCGTCATGGCGGTAGCCGGGTCGTGCAGGTGCAGTGGCAACCGGCCCTGCACCAGCTGCAGGACGAACAGGAACACCACGCTGACCGCCGAGAACGCGAGCACACTGCGCGCGTAGGCACCCCAGGTCTGCTCCGCCTCCGGATCGGCACCGATCAGCCGGTACACGCCCCGCTCGACACGCGAACTCCGGTCGGCGGTGTACACCCGGAACATGTAGTCGCCCAACGGCACGTGAACGGCCGCCAGCGCGACGATCAACACCGCGAGGAAGACGACCCCCGCCCAGGCGGTCGACATTAGAACCTCTCCGGGAACAGCAGTGCCGCGGCCATGAACAGGGCCAGCAACACCGAAAGGACAAGGCCCACGATGTTGGTGTAGTTCACAGTCGCTCGACCAACTTCTGCACCAGGCCGAGCGCGGCGAAGACCGCCACAGTCAGCACCAGGTAAATGACGACGCCCACGCGTGTTCTCCGTTTCGAATCAGGTCAGGAAGACCACGACGAAACTAGAACGCGAAAAGACCACTGCGGCGCGTCGTTGACGGTTTCTTTACGCTGGACGGCGGGGTCTTGACGAAGTCCTTCCGGCCCACCAGGGCCGGCGGCGGTCAGTGTGGGGCCGACAACCCCAGCGGCCCGGAGAGCTCCCGCAGCGCCGGTACCAGGGTGTCCGGGCCGCCGAGAACCTGGATCGCCACATGGTCGGCGCCGGCTTCGAGGTGCTCGGCCAGCCGGGTGGCCACCTCGTCGGCGGTCCCGTGGGCGACGACGGCGTCGATCAGGCGGTCGCTGCCCGGCCGCGCCACGTCGGTGTCGGTGAATCCGGTGCGCTTCCAATTGTTGACATAGTTGCTCAGGCCCAGATAGAAGTCGACGGTACCGCGGCCGAGCGCGCGGGCCTGCTCGACGTCGGTGTTCAGCACCACCTTGTGTTCGGGCGCGAGAAACACCGTCGGGCCCACCAGTTCGCGCGCCTGGCCGGTGTGCTCGGTTGTAGTCAGGTAGGGATGAGCGCCGGTACTGCGCTGCGCGGCCAGCTTCAGGACCCGGGGGCCGAGCGCGGCCAGCACCCGGCGACTGGTGGGCACGCTGTGCTCGTCAAGCTCGTCGAGGTACTCCACGAGCGCGTCGTAGGGCTTGCGGTACTCCTGGGTGCGCTCCGGATGGCCGACGCCGATACCGAGTAAAAACCTTCCCGGATAAGCCTTCTCGATGCGGTGATAGGACTTCGCCACCTCGGCGGCCGGGGCGCTCCAGATGTTGACGATCCCGGTGGCCACCGACAGTGTCGTCGTGCTCGCCAGGATCGGCTCGACGAACCCCAACTCGGCGGCGCGGGAACCGCCGACCCAGATCGCGCCGTACCCGAGGCTCTCGATTTCGACGGCCTGCTCCGGGGTCACCGGAGCGCCAGTCCACACGCCGTAGCGCCCCAGATCCGGCTTGAGCAACGATGGATTGGTCACGAATTCCCCTTACCGAGCTCCAGCGGGCCGGCGAGTTGGGCCAGTGCATCCACCAGCCTGTCGGACGACGTCAGTACCTGGACCGGAACGTGGTCCGCGCCGGCGTCGAGGTGCTCGGTGAGGCGGGCGGCGATCTGCTCCGGGGTTCCATAGGCCACCACGGCGTCGACCAGCCGGTCGCTACCCGGCCGGGTGACGTCGGAGTCGGTGAACCCCAACCGCTTCCAGCTGTTGAGGTAGTTCTGCAGATTGAGGTAGATGTCCAGTGCCTCGCGGCCGACTTCGCGTGCCCGGACCGGGTCGGTGGTCAATACCACCTTGTGTTCGGGCGCCAGGAGAGCCTCCGGGCCGATCAGCCGGCGCGCTTGCGCCGTGTGCTCGGGGGTGGTCAGGTACGGGTGCGCACCGGCGCTGCGGGCGGCGGAGAGCGTCAGGACCTGCGGTCCGAGCGCGGCGACCACCCGCCGGTGCCCCGGAACGCCGTATTCGTCGAGTTTGTCCAGATAGCCGCGCAGCGCGTCGATCGGTCTCTGGTACTGCTGATGCGCTTCGGGATGGCCGACGCCGATGCCCAGCAGGAATCGGCCGGGGTGGGCCGCATCGATGCGGTGGAACGATTCGGCGACCGGGCCGGGGGCTGCCGTCCAGATGTTGACGATGCCGGTGGCCACCTTCAGTGTGGTGGTGTTGGCGAGAATCGGTTCCACCCAGGCTAATTCGGCCGGCGGCGAACCACCCACCCAGACCGCGCCGTAGCCCAGCGCTTCGATTTCCGCGGCCTGCTGGGGGCTGACTCCGCGGCCGAAGGAGCCGAATTTGCCCAGCTGCGGCTTTTCGCTCATGTCTCGCTCAACCGGCAGCGGACCGTCCGGTATTCCTGCCCCGGCGCACCTATTCCTGGGCGGCGGGAAGTTCGGCGGGTGTCGCCGCCAGCGGTGCCGGCGCGACCAGCGGCAACAGGATCGTGAAGCGGGTGTCGCCAGGTTCGGAGGCCACCCGGATATCGCCCTGGTGCTTCTCGACGATGATGCGCCGCGCCAGGTCCAATCCCAAGCCGTCGCCCTCGCCGAATGGCTTGGTGGTGAAGAACGCGGTGAAGATCCGGTCGATGACCTCCTCGGGGATGCCCGGTCCGTCATCGCCGATCTCGACCCGGATCATGTCGTCGCCCTGGCGCGCGGTGCGGATCGTCAGCACGCCGCGCCCACCCATCGCCTGGATGGCATTGTTGATGATGACGTCCCATACTTCATTCAAACCGCCTGGGTAACAAGCGATCTCGGGAATCGTCTTGTCCCATTCCTTGAGCAGTTTGATCGGCTTGTCGGGCCCCACCTTGTCGCCGAAGAGCGTCTTGAGCGTGCTGTGCAGCAGTTCGTGGACGTTGGCGACCTGGTATTCGGCCCGGTCCATCTGGGAGTACTTCTTGGCCCCGGCCAGCAGGCCCGAGATGCGCTCGCTGGCATCGGCGATCTCGTTCATCCGCAGCTCGGTGTCGATGGTGTACTTCAGCCACCCGATGGCGCTCTGCAAAGTGGCCGAACAGTCCACCGAGTCGATGGAGGCCTCGATGCGTTCCAGCCAGTCCACGTCGAGGCCGGCTTCGACGAACGTTGGTGCGTAGTCCCAGGCGCTGGCGATGCCGTGCTCTTCGAGCCAGTCGCCGATCTGGTCCTCCCGGTCGGAGGTCTCCAGGGCCGAGAACTCCTGGGCCTTGGACTTGGCGACCTGCTCGGCCACCTCGTCCTGGATGCGGACCAGCACCCGCAACGCCTCGGGACTGAACTCGCCGTCGGCGAGCATGGCCAGCTTGTGGCGCATCTTGCCGACACCCTCGCGCAGATCGGCGACCGCGCGGGCGGTCGCCGCCGCGGGGTTGTTGAGCTGGTGGGTCAAGCCGGCCGTGATCGTGCCGAGCGCCAGTAGTTTCTGGCGCTGCCCGATGATCTGGCTCTGTCGGCGGCCGCCGACCATGTGGCCCTCGAGCAGGTGCACCGCCATCGGGAACTCGGTCTGCATGAACCGGGCGAACGCTCCGGCGTCGAGCACGAAGAACCGGGACGGCGTGGTGACGCGCACCGAGGCTTGGTAGAGCTGCTCCTCGTCGGGGATGTAGGCCGACCAGGCTCCGCAGTACACGCCGCGCTGCGAGGTCCGGTTGGTTTCGACGTCCACCCCGCCGGAGCGTTTCGACATCACCAACTCGCCGTCGAGCAGCACGTAGAAGCACGTAGCGGGATCACCCTCCTGGCAGACCGGGCCGGGTTCGAACACCTGGATGTGGCCGTTCTCGCACAGCGTCTCGAGCTGCTGGTCGGTCAGCGCCTCGAACAGGAACAGAGTTCGCAGTTCGTCGGGCACACATCGCTCGCCCATCGTCTTCTCCCTTTGCCGCTCAGGTGCTGCTCACGCCTCGGCTAGATACCGATGCACCAACATCACCGCCATGGACCCTTCGCCCACGGCGGCGGCCACCCGTTTGGCGGAATCGGCGCGCACATCTCCTGCAACAAACACACCAGGCACGCTTGTTTCCAGATGGTGGGGCGGCCGGTCCAGGTTCCAGCCCGCGACGTTGAACAGGTCGGGTCCGGCCAGGACAAAACCGTGGTCGTCGACGGCGACGACTTCTTTGAGCCAGTCGGTGCGGGGTTCGGCCCCGATGAAGCAGCACATCCGGCTGCACGGGACGGTTTCGCGCTGCCCGCTCTGCCGGTTCTCCAGGACCAGACCGGTGAGGTGGTCGTCTTCCCCGAGGGTGTCCACCACCTCTGTGCAGGTGCGTACCGAGATCGTCGGGTTCTTCTCTATCTGCTGGATGAGGTAGTGCGACATCGACGCCTCCAGCGACGGACCGCGCACCAGCATGGTGACCGAGCGGGCCTCGCGGGCCATGAACATGGCCGCCTGCCCGGCCGAATTGGCGCCACCGACGATGTAGACGTCCTCGCCCTTGCACTCCGAGGCGTCGGACACCGAGGCCCCGTAGTAGACGCCCCGGCCGACGTAGTTGCAGGCCGGGTCGTCGGGGTTGTCCCAGCACCCGGTGACCTGGAGCTGGCGGTAGGCCACCCCGGTGGCCAGGATGACCGCCCGGGCGGCAATGCTCCCGCCGTCGGAGAATTCGATGGTGCGCGCGGTGCCCGCATCGCCGGCGATCAGCTTGACCGCCTTGCGGGTGGTGATCACCTCCGCGCCGAACCGTTCGGCCTGCCGGCGCGCTGACGTCGTCAGTTCGGCCCCGGAGACGCCGGTGGGGAAGCCGAGGTAGTTCTCGATGCGCGAACTGCGGCCGGCCTGGCCGCCGGTCGTCGTCTCCTCGATCAGGACGGTCCTGAGTCCCTCGGAGGCGCCGTACACCGCGGCCGCCAGCCCGGCCGGACCGCCGCCGATGACGGCCAGGTCGTACATCTCCAGCGACGGGGTCGTCGACAGTCCCAGCATCGCGGCCAGCTCGGCGTCGGTCGGGTCCACCAGGACCTCACCCTGCTCGGTGATGACCACCGGCAGCTCGAACCCGTCCAGCCCGCCTGCCTCGAGCAGCTGCTTGCCCTTGGGCTCGTCGGCGTTGAACGCGCGGAACGAGTGCAGGTTGCGGGCCAGGAACTGGCGGACCTCCCAGGATCGCTCGCTCCACCGGTGACCGATCACCTTGGTGTGCGGGATGGCTCGGTCACCGGTGGCGTGCCACGCCTCGAGCAGGGCGTCGATCACCGGGTAGAGCTTCTCCTCCGGCGGGTCCCACGGCTTGAGCAGATAGTGGTCGAGGTCGACGACGTTGATGGCGTCGATCGCGGCGTGGGTGTCGGCATAGGCGGTGAGCAGCACACGGCGGGCCATCGGGTAGACGTCCATCGCCTCTTCGAGGAACTGGATGCCGCTCATCTGGGGCATCCGGTAATCGGCGACGAACACCGCGACGGTTTCGCCGCGAAGCTTGAGTTCGTTGATCGTCTCCAGCGCGTCCAGACCCGATTCTGCGCGGACGATTCGGTAGCGCTCGCCGTAGTGGCGGCGAAGGTCGCGGGCGACGGCCCGCGACACGGCGGGGTCGTCGTCGACGGTAAGAATCACGGGTTTACGGGGCTGGGGGGCAGGTCCAGTCATCACCTACCAGTATGCGCCGGGCGTCGAACAATTATTTGGCTGGGCTGACCCGCGAGAATCGGCGATCGGAGCGACGTCCGCACCTGCTCGACGCGTTTTGGAGTACCGCGTGCAAACGGGTATCGTAGACCAACGGTGCGGTACCCGCGCCGACTCTTGCGTGCCATGTCCTGGAAGTTTTGGAATTTCCTGATCCCGGCTCACGTTTTTCAGTCGGGGCGAATGCTGCCCCGACTGTGAGGACTTGTCGCTGCCAGCGGCGGGTGCGCGCAGGACCGACAATGCAAGATCTGAGAGGTTATGGCCAAGAAAGACGGTGCCATCGAGGTCGAGGGCCGCGTGGTTGAGCCCCTGCCCAATGCGATGTTTCGCATTGAGCTGGAGAACGGTCACAAGGTGCTCGCTCACATCAGCGGCAAGATGCGGCAGCACTACATCCGCATACTTCCCGAGGACCGGGTGGTGGTGGAGTTGTCTCCCTACGACCTGACCCGCGGCCGCATCGTGTACCGGTACAAGTAGGGACGAGCGTCAGCGAGTCGCTATCAGGGCCGGCACCGTGCCTCGACCGCGAACCAGCACGACCAAGACAAACGACGAGAACTAGAAGGATCAAGAGCCGTGAAGGTGAACCCGAGCGTCAAGCCGATCTGCGACAAGTGCAGGGTGATCCGCCGGCATGGGCGGGTCATGGTGATCTGCTCCGATCCGCGCCACAAGCAGCGACAGGGTTAGTCCCGGTCCCGACCGGGACCTGGGCGGCCACAACGGCGCAGAGCACCACTAACAATTGAATGCAGACCTCCCAGTACCACCAAACGGATTGGCCGTTTGACCACGCCCGGCACGGAGGCCGGGCCCCGACGCAGTCGGGAACGGACTGGGAACAGACCTCCGCATAGAAGAAGGAATCAAGCCCTGTGGCACGTCTAGTGGGCGTGGATCTCCCGCGCGATAAGCGCATGGAGATCGCGCTGACCTACATCTACGGCATCGGCCGTACCCGCTCCCAGGAGATCCTGGCCGCGACCGGTATCGACCGGGATCTGCGCAGCAAGGACCTCACCGACGATCAACTCACGCAGTTGCGTGACTACATCGAGGCCACGCTCAAGGTGGAGGGTGACCTGCGCCGTGAGGTTCAGGCCGACATCCGCCGAAAGATCGAGATCGGCTGCTACCAGGGTCTGCGGCATCGCCGTGGCCTGCCGGTGCGCGGCCAGCGGACCAAGACCAATGCGCGTACCCGCAAGGGCCCGAAGCGCACCATCGCCGGCAAGAAGAAGGCCAGGTAATCCCGGATGGCACAAGCAAAGAAGGGTGGCGCTGCTCCCAAGAAGGGGCAGAAGACCCGTCGCAGGGAGAAGAAGAACGTCCCGCACGGCGCCGCACACATCAAGAGCACGTTCAACAACACCATCGTCTCCATCACCGATCCGCAGGGCAACGTCATCGCCTGGGCATCCTCGGGCCATGTCGGCTTCAAGGGTTCGCGCAAGTCGACGCCGTTCGCCGCGCAGCTGGCCGCGGAGAACGCGGCCCGCAAAGCCCAGGAGCACGGTGTCAAGAAGGTCGACGTGTTCGTGAAGGGTCCGGGTTCGGGCCGCGAGACCGCCATCCGCTCGCTGCAGGCCGCCGGCCTCGAAGTGGGCGCGATTTCCGATGTCACTCCGCAGCCGCACAACGGCTGCCGTCCGCCCAAGCGGCGCCGGGTCTAGAAGGAGACTAGAGACTCATGGCTCGTTACACCGGACCCGCCACCCGTAAGTCGCGCCGCCTCGGCGTCGACCTCGTCGGTGGTGACCAGTCGTTCGAAAAGCGCCCCTATCCTCCCGGCCAGCACGGCCGTGCCCGGATCAAGGAGAGCGAATACCGCCAGCAGCTGCAGGAGAAGCAGAAGGCCCGCTTCACCTACGGCGTGATGGAGAAGCAGTTCCGCAAGTACTACGAAGAGGCGAACCGTTCCACCGGCAAGACCGGTGAGAACCTGCTGCAGATCCTCGAGACCCGCCTGGACAACGTCGTGTACCGCGCCGGCCTGGCGCGGACCCGTCGGATGGCCCGCCAGCTCGTCAGCCACGGCCACTTCACCGTCAACGGTGTCAAGGTGAACATCCCGAGCTACCGGGTGTCGCAGTACGACATCATCGACGTCAAGGACAAGTCGCTGAATACCTTCCCGTTCGAATTGTCGCGGCAGACCGCGGGTGAGCGTCCGATCCCGTCCTGGCTGCAGGTCGTCGGCGAGCGTCAGCGGATCCTCGTGCACCAGCTGCCCACCCGTGAGCAGATCCAGGTTCCGCTCGCCGAGCAGCTGATCGTCGAGTTCTACTCGAAGTAATGAAGACGTCTCCCGCGGCATCCGCCGCGGGAGGAGCCCCGACGGCATCAAATAGCGGGTGCCGAGAAGGAGATACGAAACACCATGCTGATTTCTCAGCGTCCCACACTGGGCGAAGAGGTCCTCGCCGAGAACCGGTCCCAGTTCGTCATCGAGCCGCTGGAGCCGGGATTCGGCTACACCCTCGGTAACTCGCTGCGCCGCACGCTGCTGTCGTCGATCCCGGGTGCCGCCGTGACGAGCATCCGCATCGACGGTGTGCTCCACGAGTTCACCACCGTTCCCGGGGTGAAGGAAGACGTCACCGACATCATCCTGAACCTCAAGGGCCTGGTCGTGTCCTCCGAGGAGGACGAGCCGGTCACCATGTACCTGCGCAAGCAGGGCCCCGGTGAGGTCACCGCCGGTGACATCGTCCCGCCCGCCGGTGTGACGGTGCACAACCCGGACATGCACATCGCGACGCTGAACGACAAGGGCAAGCTCGAGGTCGAGCTGGTCGTCGAGCGCGGCCGCGGTTACGTGCCAGCCGTGCAGAACAAGGCCTCGGGCGCTGAGATCGGCCGCATCCCGGTCGATTCCATCTACTCGCCGGTGCTGAAGGTCACCTACAAGGTGGAGGCCACCCGCGTCGAGCAGCGCACCGACTTCGACAAGCTGATCCTCGACGTCGAGACCAAGAACTCCATCACCCCGCGTGACGCGCTGGCCTCGGCCGGCAAGACGCTGGTCGAATTGTTCGGTCTGGCAAGGGAACTCAACGTCGAGGCCGAGGGTATCGAGATCGGCCCGTCGCCGGCCGAGGCCGATCACATCGCGGCGTTCGCGCTGCCGATCGACGACCTCGACCTGACGGTTCGGTCGTACAACTGCCTCAAGCGCGAGGGTGTGCACACTGTCGGCGAGCTGGTCGCCCGCACGGAGTCCGATCTGCTGGACATCCGCAACTTCGGCCAGAAGTCGATCGACGAGGTGAAGATCAAGCTGCATCAGCTGGGCCTGTCCCTCAAGGACTCACCCGCCAGCTTCGACCCGTCGGAGGTCGCCGGTTACGACGTTGCCACCGGCACCTGGAACAGCGACGCTGGCTACGACTCGGCCTACGAGGCCGACGCGGACGCCGACTACGCCGAGACCGAACAGCTCTAAATCGCACCCCGGGCTTACCTGATACGGAGACCGGGCTCAACTAGGAGATCGCAATGCCCAAGCCCACGAAGGGCCCTCGCCTCGGCGGGTCGTCCTCGCACCAGAAGGCGATTCTGGCCAACCTGGCTACCTCGCTCTTCGAGCACGGCCGGATCAAGACGACCGAGCCCAAGGCCCGGGCGCTGCGGCCGTACGCCGAGAAGCTCATCACCCACGCCAAGAAGGGTGCGCTGCACAACCGGCGTGAGGTGATGAAGAAGATCCGGGACAAGGACGTCGTGCACGCCCTGTTCGCCGAGATCGGCCCCTTCTTCGCCGACCGCAACGGCGGCTACACCCGCATCATCAAGGTCGAGGCGCGCAAGGGCGACAACGCTCCCATGGCGGTCATCGAACTGGTGCGGGAGAAGACGGTGACCTCTGAGGCGACCCGGGCTGCCAAGTCCGCCGCCAAGAAGGCCGCCCCGGCGGCGGCCGCCGCGGCCCCGCAGGCCGCGGTCGAGCCGGAGGAAGCCGTCGGCGCCACCGACGAGGCCGCGACCGAGGAGACCACGATGGAGGCCGTCGAGGCCGAAGACGCCGGCATCGCCGACGCCCAGACCGCCGAGGCCGCCGAGGAACCGACCGCCGAGGATTCGGACGCTGACAAGTCCTGACCCCGTGAGTACGAATGTGCCCGCCACCGCTTCCGGTGGCGGGCATGTTCGTCTTCGGCTCGACATCGCTTACGACGGAACGGATTTCACCGGCTGGGCGGTTCAGGACGGGCACCGAACCGTCGCCGGCGTCCTCGAGGACGCCCTCTCGACGGTGTTCCGCACCCCGATCCGGGTCTTCGGGGCCGGCCGCACCGACAGCGGTGTGCATGCCAGTGGTCAGGTCGCTCACTGCGACGTCCCCGCCGAGGCCTTGGTCCATGCCTACCCGCGCCGCTCCCGGCCGGGTGACGGCGAGTTCTTACCCCTGGTCCGCCGGCTGGCCCGGTTCCTGCCCGCCGACGTACGGGTCCGTGACATCGCCCGAGCCGCAGCGGGTTTCGACGCACGCTTCTCGGCGTTGCGTCGCCATTACACCTACCGTCTGTCGCTGGCGCCCTACGGTGTCGAGCCGCAACTCGCCCGGTTTGTGACGGCCTGGACCAAGCCGCTGGACGTCGAGGCCATGGCGGCGGCGTCGCGCCATCTGATCGGGCTGCACGATTTCGCCGCGTTCTGTCGGCATCGCCCGGGCGCCACGACGATCCGCGACCTGCAGCGCCTGGACTGGGTGCGCACCGGGGAGCTGGTCAGCGCGTACGTCACCGCCGATGCGTTCTGCTGGTCGATGGTGCGCTCGCTGGTCGGTGCGCTCCTGGCCGTCGGCGAGGGTCGGCGCGAACCGGCCTGGTGTGCAACATTGTTGACGGCAGGGCAGCGCTCCAGTGATTTCGCCGCGGCGCCGGCACACGGCTTGACGCTGGCGGGGGTGGACTATCCGCCCGACGACGAGTTGGCGGCACGCATCGTCGTCACCCGGGATCTGCGCACCATATAGAGCTTCAGAGCTTTCCGGCGACGAAATCGGCAGCCTGGCTGATCATCCCGGCCTTCTGGTACGCGGCGGCCAAGTGATCGGGCCAGTTGGTCTCCCAGGTGTCCGGATCGGCCGGATTGCAG
Organism: Mycolicibacterium sp. CBM1; assembly: GCF_054073305.1. Lineage (NCBI taxonomy): Bacteria > Bacillati > Actinomycetota > Actinomycetes > Mycobacteriales > Mycobacteriaceae > Mycobacterium > Mycolicibacterium sp. CBM1. The sequence continues at coordinate 81,941 of NZ_JBSXPP010000021.1, forward strand.
ATCGGGTCCGCGCCGTGGCACAGCTCGATCGTGCGGTCCTGGAATGCCGGGTTGAAGTTGGTGATCGGCCCCAACCACTGGGTCCCGTTGCCGAACAACGCGACTGCCGCGATATGGCTGTCCGCGCCGGACGGGAGGGTGGTCTTGAAACCCAGGATGGGGATGGGCACCGCCAACGCCATGTCGGTGGCTGCGGCGCCGAGCGAATAACCGCCGAGGACCAGCCGGGTGTTAGGGCAGTTGTCTATGTTGTATTGGATCCGCCGGCTGATGTCGTTGGCGCCGATGTCGACCTCGGTATTTGCCGGGTAGTTCACCGCGTACACGCCGATGTTCTTGTTGACCCTGGACCGGAGTGCCGCCACGAAGTCCTTGCCGATGATCCCGGTGCCGGCCGGTTCGATCCGGCCGCGCGCGAAGATCACCTCGACATCCGGGCAGCTCGCGGCACCGGCTGGTGCCGCCGCTCCGGGGACGCCAGTGGGTAGCACTGCCGGCACGGCCAATAGTGCTGCCGCGCAGCACAGTACGGCTAGTGCACCGGTCAGCGCCCGGCGGCTCACAGCCTGGCCGCCACGAACTCGGCGGCCTGATCGACCAGGCCCGAATCGATATAGGCGTCCTGCAGATGCGACGACCAGTTGTCGGCGAGGGTGCTGGGATCGATGCCGTTGCAGATCGGGTCGTCGACATTGCACTGATCGATGGTCTTGGGACCGTAGAGCGGGCTGTTGGTCGCCGACACCGGTCCGAAGATGCTGCGGGTGCCGTTGCCGAAGAGCGCCACCGCCGCGACGTGGGCGTCGATACCCGCCGGCAACGGGTTGGTGAACCCGAATTGCGATTGCGTCGCGCCCAGGACGACGTCGACGACCGCCGCGCCCAGTGAGTAGCCCCCGGGCACCAGGCGGGTGGCCGGACAGTTGGCCGCCATGTACTGCATGTGCCTGCTCATGTCGTTGGCGCCGGGCACGACGTCCCAGTCCGCGATGTAGTTCACCGCGTAGGTGCCGATGCTTTTGGGGGTCTTGGTGCGCAAGGAATCGACGAGCGCCTGCCCGATGCGACCGATACCGGCCGGTTCGAATCGGCCACGGGCAAAGATGACCTCGGCATCTGGACATGATGCTGCCGTCGCGACGGCGGTGGGCAGCAGCGATCCGGCAACGGTCATGACCGCTGCGACGCCGCTCAGCACTGCCCTCAGACCCACCTCGTCATGGTAGACGAAGGAGCGAGCGGGCTTGCCAGCAAACGATGGGACGGGCTACAGCAACCCGGCGATGAACCCGGCGGCCTGCGCGGGCATGTCGGTGGTCTCGTAGTCGGTATGGGCGAACGGGTTGCGGCCCCGCGAGCAGATCGGGTCGCCGTCGTTGCACAGGTCGATACCCTTGCCTGCGTACGGAGCGCCCGCCGCGGTCACCGGGATCCCGAATTTCGCCGACGGGTTGCCGAACACGGCAATGCCGGCGACCTTGTCTGCCACGCTGGACGGCAGTGGCGGAGCCGAACCGATCTCGCCCACCTTCTCGCCGAGCGGCGGGATGCCCACCAGCATGTCGACGACGGCGGCGCCCTGCGAGTAGCCGCCGAGCACGAAGCGGGTCGACGGGCAGGCGGCCGCGGTGGCCAGGATGTGGTTGGTCGCGTCGGTGGCACCGTCGGCGGCCGCCAGGAAGTCATAGGTGGCCGGGTAGTTCACCCCGTAGGCGCTGACGGTACGGCCACCGAGTTGACTCTGCAGCGTGTCGGTGAGCGCTTGTCCGACGCGGCCGATGCCCGCGGGCTCGCTGGTACCACGGGCGAAAACCACGTCGACGTCGGAGCACGGTTGCGCCGCGGCGGTCCAGGCCGGTGCGGTGGGGGTGAACAGCGTGGCGGCGACTGCCGCGGCCGCGGCAATCCGGACGCTGCGGTGGGAAGTCACGGTCGAGCTGGCCACGCTGGAAGAACCCCTTCGATCACGAGCATTTGAGCTAAATAGTCACACATTCGTTGACGGGCGGCCAAAACCGAAAGGAGCTCACAGTAGGCCGGCGACGAACGCCGCGGCCTGGTTGGCTGTGCCGTCCGCGCCGTAGTTGCGGTGGGCCGGCACGCTGTCGCCGCCGGAGCACACCGGGTCGCCGTCGTTGCACAGGTCGATGGCTTTGGGGCCGTAGACGGGGCTGGAGGTCAGCGGCAGCCCCACTTTTGCGGTCGGATTCCCGAAAACGGCCAGGCCGGCGACGTGGTCGGCGACGTCGGGCGGCAGTGGGTTGTTGAACCCGACGGCCGGGAACGGCACCGAGGTGATGATGTCGATGATGGCGGCACCCTGGGAGTACCCGCCGAGCACGAGTCGGGTGGCCGGGCAGGTGTTGACCACATCCTGGATGAAGGCACTGGCATCGTTCGCGCCGTCGGCGGCGGCCAGGAAGTCATAGCTGGCCGGGTAGTTGACGGCGTACACCCCCATCGACCGATTGCCGATTTTGCCGCGCAGTGAGTCGACGAAAGCCTGACCCACCCGGCCGACGCCCGGCGGCTCGTCGGTGCCGCGGGCGAAGACGACCTGGACGTCCTTGCAGACGGCGGCGTTGGCAGTGGCCAGCATCGTGGGGCTGACCATCGTGGTCGCGGAGACCAGTAGGGCGGCAGCCGCGGCGCGTAGGGGACTCACCCAGGCGGGAATGGTTAGCACACCTGGATATTACAGACGCGGGAGCTGTTCATTCCTGACGTTTGCTCGATCTGCCGTCAGGCGGTGCCCGCCGGGGCTCCGACGGTCTCCACGGCACCGGCGTCGGGCCAGGTCGCCGCGGTCACTTCGGCACTGCGGTCACCCAGGCGGGCGAGAGCCAGCCCACCGAGCACCACTACGCCACCGACCGCCTGGGTGGCCGTGACGGCTTCGCCCAGCAGCACCCACGCCGAGAGGACGGCGAACAGCACCTCGCCCAGGCCGACCAGCGAAGCGAAGCTCGGGCGAAGCCGGGCCACCCCGCTGATACCGAGGGTGTACGCGACGGCGGTGGCCACGACGGCCAGCATCGCCACCGGAACCCACCACGGCACGGTCGCACCGGCGACCGCGGCGTCGTTGGCGGTGAATCTCAGCGGCATCACGCCGGTCAGGCCGAGCAGCCCGACGGCGATCGCGCCGACCACCAAGCCTCCCGCGGCCAGGGAGATCGAGCTCAGTCCGCTGCCGTCGGCGGTCACCTCGTCGGACATCATGAAGTAGCAGGCCGCGCAGATGGCCGCCGCCAAGCCCCAGGCGACGCCGGTGGCGTTGACCTGGGTGGCGCCGGAGAAGACATTCAGGACCAGCATGATTCCGGCGAGGGCCAGGGCCACCCCGGCCAGCGTCATAGTGCGGGGTCGCCGCCGGGTGGTCCCCCAGATCCAGCCCACGACGAGGATGGGGGCGGTGTACTCCAACAGCAGCGCCACGCCGACCGACAGGTGCGAGACGGCGTTGTAGTAGCAGAGTTGGGCGCCGGCGATCGGGACCAGCCCGTAGGCGACGACGGTGCGGGCGTGGGCACGGGCCTCGCGCAACCAGTCCGGTTTGACGACGGTGGCGAAGATCGCCATCACCAGCGCGCCACCGGCCAGCCGGGCGGTCACCGCCGCGGTCGGCGACCAGCCGGCACCCATCAGCGACTTGGCGAAGGGGCCGGACATGCCGAACGTGAACGCCGATCCGATCGCGAACAACAGACCGAGCCGGAAGTGGTTCTGGCCACCAGCAGCAGTCGACATGAGGCACCCCCTCGCGTGTAATGAGTAAAATAATGGTTGCTCGTGACACTACGGCCAGGGGGAGTCATGCGTCAAATGCTTTTCAGTCATGACACGGAGCTCACGTTGCGCGCTGCCTGTGCGCTGATCAACACCGACCGCACCGACGGTGAGCAGCTGGCCGACCAGGCTGCGCTGGACGAGTATCTGGACGGTTACGGCTGGACGGGGCGGCGCGATCACGACGATGCCGAACTGGAGTCGGTCCGCACCCTGCGGCACCGGCTGGGCCGGATCTGGGCGGCCGCCGACGACGAGGTGCGGGCCGTCGGTCAGATCAACGCCTTGCTGGCCGACACGCGCGCCGCGCCATGGTTGACCCGCCACCCTGAGATGCCGGAATGGCACCTGCACCTGGCCTCCATCCACGATCCCCTGGCCCAGCGGATGGGTGCCGAGATGGCAATGTCGCTGGCCGATCTGGTGCGTGCCGGTGAACTGCGACGGCTCAAGATCTGCGCGGCCCCGGATTGCGGTGCGGTGCTGATCGATCTATCCCGCAACCGCTCGCGGATGTTCTGCGATACCGGCAACTGCGGCAACCGCCAGCATGTCGCGGCCTACCGGGAACGGCGCTCCAAGGAGACCGACGAGCCTGTGGACGGCTGAACTCGCCAAGGTGTCGATCGCCCTAGCGTGAGGCGATGGCGTTGAGGCGATGGCGTTGAGGCGATGGCGTTGACCGGAAGCCGACGGCTGCGACGCAGTGCCCAGCGCTTCCGGCTGCGTCGGCTGGACTACGCCGTTCTGGGCCGGCGCATGCCGCGCGAGCGCGATCCGCTGCGCGCCCAGAACCTCGCCCTGCTCAGCGGCTGTGTCATCGCGGCGGGTGGGCTCATCCTGAGCACCATCATCCCGGCGCTGCGCCATGACACCGGCCCCGGCGACGCCGCACTGGTGCTGGTGCGCCAGTCCGGTGCGTTGTTCGTGCGGGTGGATCAGCGGCTTCGGCCGGTGGCGAACCTGACCTCGGCACGGCTGATCCTCGGCTCGGCGGTGGATGCCCGCGTGGTCGACGAGTCGGCACTCGGGGACGTCGCGCCGGGGCCGGTACTCGGCATCCCCGGGGCGCCGCCTACCCCCGGCGCCGTGACGGCACCCACCGGCGAGCAGTGGGCGGTGTGCGACGATCCCGACGGGGCAACCACGGTCGCACTCGGAAAGGGCTGGGCCCCGGAGCAGTTGAGTCCGCACAGCGCGGTCGTGGCAGCAGCGGCCGACGGGTCGGCCTACCTGCTCTACGACGGCAGGCGTGCGGCGATCGACCCCCAGGACCCCTCGACGAGCCGCGCACTGCACCTCGACGGGGTGAGGATGCGGGCCATCGCACCCGCGGTGTTGAACGCGATCCCCGAAGTGCCCGCAATCGCCGCCCCGCGGATCGCTGGACGAGGAGAACCCTCCGGGGTCCCCGGACTGTCGGTCGGCACCGTCGTGGCCGTCACCCGGGCCGGCAGCGTGGAGCATTACGTGGCCCTGCGCGACGGGGTGCAGCGTGTCGGAAGGCTGGCAGTGGATCTTCTTCGCTTCGCCGACCCCGACAGCACGAGCCAGATCCTCACCCTCACAGCCGGACTCATCAGCAGCGTGCCCCTGGTCGACGCCCTTGCGGTGGCCACTTATCCCGACGAGCCGCCCCGCCTCGTCGACGTCACCGACGGACTATGCGCGACATGGGCCAACGGCCACAGCGGTCTGGCGATTCCGGCGTCCGCCGAGCCCGAAGGCGTCGTCCTGGCGGGTGCCGACGGCGCCGGACCGCGTCTGGATCGCGTCCGCTTCCCACCCGGGCGCAGTATGGACGTCACCGCCGGAATGCTGACCACCGACACCGGCCCGACCGGCCGCTTCCTGATCACCGACTCGGGAATCCGCTTCCCCATACATGATTCGGCGGCAGCCGAGGCGCTGGGCCTGCCCACGGCGCCCGCGCCGGTGCCGTGGGCGATCATCGGTGTGCTGCCCGCCGGACCCGAACTCAGCCGCGATGCGGCCTTAGTCGTGCGCGACGTCGCGCTCCCGGCGCCGTAACCGTGCCGAACCCGCGGCGACGACACCGGCCAGGCACAACGCCGTCGCGGCCGCCGCCACCCCGTGCCCGTGGCCGGTCCCCGGGGATGACTGGGACGCCGCCACCACCGGAGCCGGTGGTGGCGGCGCCAGCGGGGTGCTGTGATCGCTGAGTGCGGCCAGCGGATCGATGACACCGTGTCCGGTCGCGTCGTCCCTGCCGGCGCTGGGGTGGTGGGCGGTGGTCTCGATACGGGCCATCACCTGACGGGCCGACAGCCGGGGAAAGCGGGAGCGCACCAGCGCCGCGAGTCCGCTGACGAAGGGGGCGGCGTAACTGGTCCCCGAAATCGGCACCGGACCCGACGGCGTCGGGACGGTGTCGATCAGTCCCTCGCCGTCCGGGTCGAGGGACACGATGTCCTCACCGGGCGCGGCGACGTCCACCCAAGGGCCGGTGAGGCTGAACGGCGATGGCTCACCGTCGGCTGCAACCGACCCGACGGTGAGGACGTAGTCGTCGTACCACGCCGGGCTGGCAACCACCGTGACCTCGGCCGCGGTGTTCTGGCGCGGACATTGTCCGGCGCCGCCGACATTGCCCGCCGCGGTCACCACCACCGCGTCCTTGACGTCGACCGCGTATGCCAGCGCAGCACCCAGAGCTCGGTCGTCCAGCGTCGATTCGGTACACGCCACCGAGGAGATGTTGATCACCGAGGCGCCCATGTCCGCCGCGGTGCGAACGGCCATCGCCAGCGTGGCGACGTCGCCGGAACCGCGGCTCCCGGGGTCGGCCAGCGGCCCGAACATGTTGGAGGACTGCCGGATCGACACCAGTGTGGCTTCTGGGGCGATCCCGGCGAACCCCGACGGGTCGCTCGGATCGGGGGCGGCGGCGATGATCCCGGCCACTACGGTGCCGTGTCCGTCGCAATCCTGACGGCCGTCACCGTCGGACACGTAGTCGCCGCCGCCGATGACACCGACCAGCCGTTGATGGGGTGCGACACCGGTATCGATGACCAGCACCCGCTGATTCGCGCCCCGGCTCAATCGCCAGATCGCGGTCATATCGAAAGGGGCTGTGTGCCTGGCGGATCCCGGTCCTACCGCGGTGTGCGTCGGGATGGCACACGGCTGCTGCTGTCCGGTCGGTTGCGGCGGCGACGGTGGCGCCGGCGCAGGGAGCCGCGAGCTGTCGATGGGGGGTGGGGCGACCGCATATGCCGGGGGAGCGCACTGCGCCGCCATGAGCAAGGCGGCGGCCGTGACGGCGACCACACGCCGGGTCATGGCAGTACCCCGGCGGCGGCGCAGGCCAGCGGCACGATGGCGGCGGTGACCGTCAGATCGAGAATCGCGATGGCCTGCCGCGGTGTACTTGAAAACAATTGCCGGACAACATTACCCGGCCATATCGCCGCGCCCGCCACGCTCAGCAGGGTGGCGCATATCCACGGCGCGGTGGCCGGTGTCGCCGACACCGACATCGCGATGACGCACATCGCGGCGATGGCTGCCGAGAGCGCCAGTGCCGCCGCGAGGTAGGGCTCGCGGTGGCTGCGCACGCGTAGCGCTGCCGCACCCGCCGCCGCGGCGCCGAACGCCGCTGCGGCAGCGTGGCGTTGGGTGGTCAGTGCGGTCAACACCACCCCGGTGGACATGGCGGCAGCCGCCCCGCTCACCACCACGGTCAGCCGCTCACTGATCGTCGCCGCCGACGAGAACGCCACGCCGAGCGCCACGAGTCGCGGGGCACCGACGAGGGCTGCCAAGGCGCAGGCCGCCAGTGCCGGCCCAGCGACCGCGCCCGGCCACCAGCTGACCATCGCGCCGACCGATGCGGCCGACGCAGGCAATGCGGCACCGGCCAGCGGGAGGAAAATCCCAGGCGCACAATTCAACACACGCCACAGCACCAGTGCTGCCGCCGCCGTCGCCGACGCGGCCAGGGCAAACCCGGAGAGGACAGCCGCATCCGGGGTGGCCAGCCAACCGGTCACCCCGGCGAACGCCACCGCCGAAACCCCGAGCGCCGGTGCGCCGCAACCGGCGGGCTCCCGGCGCGCCACAACCACTGCCGCGACCGCGGCCAGCAGTGCCGCCGCCGCCGAGCAGACCGGGTAGCGGGCGGCGTGGCCGTCCAGCAGCGGTCTGCCGAGCACCGCCGCCAGCCCCAGCACCGCCCAGCACAGCAGCCCCCACCGGAGGACCCGCCGGATGCGCGGCGCCCACGGTGGCACCACCTCGGCCGCCGCAGCCACCGCTGCGGCGAGAGCGTCGCATTCATCACCCGGCTGTGCGGGGACGCTGAGCGGCGCCGTGGTCAGGATGAGGACTTCGCCGTCGCGGACGTCGTACTGGCTCAGCGTGCGGGCCGGGTCAAGCCGTGGTCCGCACACCCGCCGGATGTGGAAGTCCCGGCCGGTGACGTGGTGGCCTTCGATCAGGTCGACCACTGCGGGCAGCAGGTCGCGGATCGGCAGGTGGGCGGAGACGTCGAGGTCGAGGTCGTGGTCGTCGGTCCGGATCGACACCCGGCACACCGCGTCGGTGACAGTCATGCCGATTGACGTTAGGCAGCGGGAGCCGGCCCTGATTTCGTTTGTCCACAGGTGAATTGCCGAGTGGCCCCGTGGTGCCTACGGTCCGCTCATGGATCGGCCCGCCCGGCTGGCGCCCCCCACGTTCCCGACCGACGACGTGCCGGTTACCGCGCCGCCGCGAGTCGAGGCGCGTGCCGGCACGACGCGGATCGTGCCGCTGATGGCCCTCGGCGGGATGGCCGGTACGGGGGCGCTGATGTTGTGGGGATCGGGTATGGCGGCACGCGGCCCGTACGCGGCGATCCTGCCGGTGATGATGATCGTCTCCCTGCTCGGTGTGGTCGCGCAGTTCGGTGCTGGGCGGCCCGGAACCCGCCTCGACGATCAGCGTCGCGGTTATCTGGCCGACCTGCGGCGGCTCGGGGAGCAGCTGCACGACACGGCGCGACGCCAGCGCGAGTCGCTGCTGTGGACGCATCCGGCGCCGTCGGCGTTGTGGACCCTGACCGCAGGCCCGCGCAGGTGGGAGCGGCGGGTGGGGGATTCGGATTTCGGCCTTGTTCGCCTCGGGGTGGGCCGGCAGCGGCTGGCGCGCAGGTTGGTGTTGCCGCCGACCGGGCCGCCCGATGACGCGGACCCGGTTACGGCGGACGCGCTGCGGATGTTCGTCCATCGTCACAGCACCGTCGAGGATCTCCCGGTGGCGGTCGCGCTGCACGAGGTAGGCCTACTCGCGATCGGTGGTGAGTCGGAGCCGGCGCGGGCGTTGGTGCGTGCGATGCTCTGCCAGCTGGCGGTGCTGCACGGCCCCGACGTCGTGGCGATCGTCGCGATCACCGACCGCCGCGAGGACTGGGACTGGCTGAAATGGTTGCCGCACAACGTCCATCCCGCACTGGGCGGGGCGATGGTCTTCCGCACCGTGGCCGAGGCCGACGGGGTGTGGGCCGCCCTGGGGTCTCGACGCGGCGGCGTGGTGGTGGTGATCGCCGATGGCGTCGACCACTGCGGTGTGGGCGGCATTGCCGGAGTGCGTGTGGTGGTCGTCGGCGACGCTGCCGGCCCGGCGGCCCGGCTGCAGCTCAGTGGCGGCCGGCTGGCCGCGGGCTTTGGTGACCGTCTGGAGGATCTCGCCCACCCGGATGCGATGACCGTGGCCGAGGCGCGGCTGTGTGCGCGCCGGCTTGCACGCTACCGGGCGAGCCGGCCCGAACCCGACGACGTGCAGCGCTGGTACCGAGAGACGGGATTGTCAGAGTTGAACTCTGTTGCCCCGCACGTATGGGTGCACTCCGGGCCGGCGGACCGGCTCAGGGCGATCCTGGGCGAGACGGTCGATGGCCAACCGGTAACACTCGATATCAAGGAGGCGGCCGACGGCGGTCACGGCCCGCACGGGCTGTGCATCGGCGCAACCGGTTCCGGTAAATCCGAACTGCTGCGCACCGTCGTCCTCGGGATGGCGGGTCGGCATTCCCCCGAGGAGCTCAATCTGGTGCTGGTCGACTTCAAAGGCGGGGCAACCTTTCTCGGCATGGAGGGCCTGAACCACGTCGCCGCCGTCATCACCAATCTTGCCGACGAGGCACAGCTGGTGAGCCGCGCGATCGACGCCCTCGGCGGCGAGGTCCAGCGCCGCCAACATTTGTTGCGCCGCGCCGACAATGCCGTGAACCTTGCCGCCTACCGGCGGATTCGCACCGTGGCGGCAGAACTGCCGCCGCTGCCGTCGCTGTTCGTGGTCGTCGACGAGTTCGCCGAACTGCTGCACCTGCATCCCGAGTTCGCCGATTTGTTCACCATGATCGGCCGTGTCGGGCGCTCGCTCGGCGTGCATCTACTGTTGGCCAGCCAACAGCTGGACGAGGGCCGGCTGCGCGGCCTCGAATCGCATCTGTCGTATCGGATCTGCCTGAAGACCTCCACCGCCGCGCAGTCTCGTGCCGTGCTCGGTGTCGCCGACGCCGCCGAACTGCCCGCCACCCCGGGAGCCGCCCTGCTGCGCACGGCCGACGGGCGGCTGGTCCGGTTCCAGGGCACCTACCTCGGCGTCCCCGCCGCGGATACCCAGCCGCCGGCCGGCCCGGACCAACCAGCGGTGCGGGTGTTCACCGCCGAGCCGGGAACCCCGGGTCCCGTCCCGCAGGACCAGCGCACCGTGTTCGATGCGGTGGTCGACCGGCTCGCGGGCATCGGCGCGCGGGCCCACCAGATCTGGTTGCCGCCATTGGCCGCACCGCCGAAACTTGCCGAACTGTTGATCGACCGGGGCCCCGAGCTCAGCACCGTCCTCGGAGTCGTCGACCTGCCGTTCGAGCAGCGCCGCGCACCGCTGCGGGTGGACCTCGCAGGGGCGGGCGGCAACGTCGCGGTGGTGGGCGCGCCGCAGAGCGGCAAGTCGGCAACGGTCCGGGCCCTGCTCACCGCGCTGGCCGCCGGTCATGAACCGCGCCGCATCCAGTTCTACGTTCTCGATTTCGGCGGCGGATCGCTCGCCACCGTACGGGCCTACCCCCACGTCGGGTCGGTCGCGGCCCGCCAGGATGTCGAGTTGGTGCGCCGGACCGTCGCGCATGTCGTCGCGGTCCTGCAAGCCCGTGAAATGGGGTGCAACGTCGACGATTACGGTGACGTCTTCCTGGTTGTGGACGGGTGGGGGAGTATCCGGGAGGACTTTCCGGATCTGGAGGCCGTCATCACCGGCGTTGCGGCGCGCGGGTTGTCGTTCGGTGTCCACCTGATCCTCACCGCGGCCCGCTGGGCCGACATTCGGCCTGGTCTCAAAGACCAGATCGGCACCAGGATCGAACTACGCCTGGGTGACCCGATGGATTCCGACATCGACCGCAAACGGGCCGTGCTGGTTCCCGTCGGCCAACCGGGGCGCGGAATCACCAGCGACGGAGCGCATTTCCAGATCGCCTGCACCGACGGGTCCGAGGTCTGTCCTGTCGGACCCTGGCGCGCACCACGGGTGCGGCTGCTACCCGCCCGGGTGGATCACGACTCGCTGGTGAACCAGGCCGGTTCGGCGGACCATGTGGTGCTCGGGCTGGGCGAGGCAGACCTCGCACCGGTCAGCGTGGACTTCACCCGGCATGCCCATCTGCTGATCCTCGGCGACCGGGGCTGCGGCAAGACCTCGGTGCTGCGGACACTGTGCCGTGAACTGGTGCGCGGCGCCGCCGACCGTCCGGCCCTGGTGTTCGTCGTCGACTACCGTCGCGGCCTGCTGGGTGAGGCCGAACCCGGGCAGCTCGACGGCTACGCCTTCACCGACAGCGCGGTCGCCGACCTGCTGCCGGATCTGATCGGGCTCCTCACCCGCCGATTGCCGGCGCCGGGTACCGCGGTCGCGCAGCTGCGAACCCGATCGTGGTGGAGTGGGCCGGATGTCTTCGTCATCGTCGACGACCACGACCGGATGTCCGCCGCCGGTGATGCGTTCGCACCGCTGCTGGGACTTCTTCCGCACGCCAACGACATCGGACTACACCTGGTGGTGGCGCGCCGTTGTGCGGGAACCGCCCGCGCGATGTTCGATCCGCTCCTGGTGCACCTGCGCGACAGCGGATGCATGGGGCTGCTCATGGACGGCAGCCCGGAGGAGGGACCCCTGATCGGTGCGCACCGCGCCGCAGCGCAACCGCCGGGACGCGGTTTGTTCGTCACCCACACTGGGGCGCAACGAGTCCAGGTCGGCTGGTGTCCGCCGTGAACGGCACAGTGCTGGAGGTCGGCCCCGTCGCAGTGCGCGCCGTGCCGGAACGTGGACCAACGATCCCGGCTGAGCGGGTAGCCGCGGCGCTGGCCGGCATCGACGACACCGTGGTGCTCGTCGACGAGCGGCCCGTACAGGTTGCGGCATTGTGGCGCAGCATCATCGAATCCGTCGCCGGGTCCTCGGGTGAGGCGCTGACCGTCGTGCACCCGTCGTGGTGGTCGCGGCCGCGGGTGGCTCGCATCCTCGAGGCGGCGCGCACGGTCAGCCCCGAGGTGGTCGCGCTGCCCCGCTCACAGGCGCTCACCGACGGGCGTGCGACCGCGGTCGTGGAGATCGCCGCCGATGTCGTGGCCGTCGGCGCAGCAGTGGAACGCATTACGGTGCGCTGCCGGCCGATCTCTGCCGCGGAGGTTGCCCGGTTGGTCGACATCGACAGCAGCGCAAGAGTCGTCATCGATGCGCCGGCCGGGGTGCCTGATGCCGAGAAGTTCGCCGGCGCGGTCCGCGACGCATTGCGCAGACGCGGAGCGGCTGTCGAGTCGATCCGGCTCGACGACGTGGTGGTGTCGCGGCCCGCCGCCGAGCCGGCCACCGTGACCGCGCGGCCGCCCCGCCCGTGGGCACCTCTGGTCGCGGCCGCCGCGGTGGCGATCACCCTGTGCGCCGTCGGCCGCACCGCACCCACCGACGGCACCGGTGCCCCGGCTGCGTCACCCGCTGCCGTCGGGCTCGCCGAAGGCCGCGTCACGATGCTGATCCCGCGCGGATGGCGGGTCGCCAGGATCACCGTCGGCCCGGGATCGCGGCGCGTCCAAATCAGCTCGCCCACAGACCCGTCCGCCGCTCTGCAGCTGACCCAGTCCTACGCTCCCGGCGAGAACCTCGACACCACGGCCGAGGTGTTGCGCCGCGCCATCGGTGAGCAACCATCCGGTGTCTTCGTCGACTTCGACGGTGGCGGCCGCAACGGCGGGCGGCCGGCCGTCACCTATCGCGAGGTCCGCGCCGGCCGTGACATCCGGTGGTCGGTGTTCCTCGACGGCTCGACCCGGATCAGTGTGGGCTGCCAGAGCGCCGCCGGCCGCGAAGGGTCCATCACCGCCGAGTGCGAGCAGGCGGTCAGCTCCGCCCGCGAATCGATGGGAACCGCAACGCAGCCGTGAACGTCAAATCCATTGAAAGCGTGTGTAACTCGACCGGATTGGGCCACCATGACCATATTGAGTACCGACTTCGACCTGATGCGCGCGGTGGCGGCCGCCGCGGACGCCCGCAACGACGAGATCCGCGCCCTGCTGCACGGATTCATCACCCGGATGGAAGCCGTCCCGCCGTCGGTGTGGGGCGGGTATGCCGCCGCCCGGTTCAAGACCGTCGTGGCCCACTGGAACGCCGAATCCACCCGGCTGTCACACGCGCTGGCCGGAATCGCCGACACCATCCGTAACAACGAACACCAACTGCGCGAAGCCGCGCACCTGCATGCGCAACGCATCAGCGCCGCGACCGCAGACCTGTGACGAGGACGAAGGAGCACTGACCGTGGATCCGGTTCTTTCGTATGATTTCGCCGAGATCGATGCCGCCGTTCTGGCCGACATCACGGCAACGTCAGCGCGGCTGCGTGCCGCACTCGACGATTTGAGCCGCCAGATCGCGCCGCTGCAACAGGTCTGGACGCGTGACGCGGCCGCGGCCTACCAGTGTGAGCAGGCCCGCTGGCAGCAGTCCGCATCGGCGTTGCACGACATCCTCGTCCGGCTCGGCACCGCGGTACGGGACGGGGCCGCCGATGTCGCCGCCGCCGACCGGCGCGCCGCCGGCATGTGGGGCTGACGCCCGCACGGTGAGCTCTGTGCGGCCCCGGCGGAGGAGAGCCGGCGGGGCCGCACAGTCACCGTCAGGACAGGTGAGGACAGTCCACAAGTGGCTGATGGGCCCGTCGGTGATCAGAGCGGCGTCGACCCCGCTCATCGGTGACGGCCTTCCGGATCCACCAACCGCCAGGCCAGGTAACCGAAGCTCTCCAGCGCGTGGACCGGACCGACCGCCTCGAACTGCAGCACACCCAGTCCGCTCTGCAGCCCCACGCATTTGGCCTCCAGCGCTGCCAGCCCGACCGTGGTGCCCGCCGCGTCCGTCCACCGGACGTCGGGGCAGTAGGTGCGGGCCGGTGCCGAAGGGACACCGGCTCGGCGGTCGTGGTATCGACCCCAGTCTAGAGTTCGGGGCTCGCTGCGCCTGATGTGGCGTATGGTGGCCGAACGCGCGTTGCTGGGCGGATGCGCGAGGAGTGTGAACGGCGATGAGCGCATCCAGAACAACCAGAACAGCGGGGTCCGGCCGGGTCCGCCCCCGTCCGTCGGCGACGCTGCGTGCCGTCCATGAACTCTTCGTCGCCGGCGAGGTCGATGCCACCTACCTGGAGTCCAGTCCGCTACGCCCGTTGGTGGCCAAAAGCTGGCAGCGCAGCCTGGCCAAGGGGGTCAACCCCGACGCACCCGCGCAACCCTCGCCGGTGGGGGAAGAATTGGCCCGGCTGCGCGATGCTCACCCGCTGGCTCCGGCACTCCCGGTGATCCGCCGGTTGCTCGTCGATGACGCCGCCGGGTCCGGAGTGGTTGTCGCCGTCAGTGCCGCCGATGGAACTCTGCTCTGGGTCGAGGGTGATCGCAGCGCCTGCCGCCGGGCTGAGGCGATGAACTTCATCCCGGGCGCCGACTGGAGCGAGCGCGGTGCCGGGACCAACGCGCCCGGCACCGCGCTCGCGCTCAACGCAGAGCTGCAGATCCACGGCTCGGAGCACTTCTCCCGCGTGGTCCAGCCGTGGAACTGCACGGCGGTGCCCGTCCACGACCCGGTCACCGGCGCGCTGCTGGGCGCACTCGACCTGACCGGCGGCTCACGAGTCGGCACTGCGCAGGCGCTGGCGCTGGTGCGTGCCACCGTGGTCGCGGTCGAGAGCCACCTGGCGCTGCTGCGGTTGACCGGATCATCCGTCGAGAGCGAGCCGGGCCGGCCGCGGCTGGCCGTGCTGGGCTCGGAGCGTCCGCGCTGGCAGGTGACCGACGAGTTCGGACATCTGCGGGCCACCCCGCTGACCGGACGCCACGCCGACATCCTGGTACTCCTCAGCCGCCACCCCGAAGGCCTGTCCGCTGACCACTTGGCGATGTTGCTCGACGACAAGGACCTCGACGTGGTGACCGTCCGCGCTGAGATGTCGCGGCTGCGCAAGGTCGTCGGTGCGGACGTGATCGCGTCGCGGCCCTACCGGCTGCTGGTGCCGATCGCCACCGACAGCGACGAGGTCTACGCCGCACTCGAAGCCGGCGATGTGACGGCCGCGCTGGAGAACTACCCGGGACCGCTTCTGCCGCAGTCGATATCGCCGGCCGTGGCTCGGCTGCGCACCGAACTCGCGATGACGTTGCGTGCCGCGGTCCTGTCCAGCGGCGACCCGGTGCTGTTGCGCCGGTGGCTGGACAGCCCCGACGGGCGCGACGACCGGGACGGCTGGCGGGCGCTTCACGACGGCACCCTGCCGGGTTCGGTGCAGCAGGCGCAGGCCCGCGGCAGGCTCGCCGGACTGGATTTCGACCTGGCCTGAACCGGCTCGCTCGGCGTTGCAACCGCGTGCAACCGTGCTGCAACCCCGCACTGCCTACCTTCAGTGACGACCGACACACTTCGTCGTCTTGAACAGGCAGGAGAATGCCATGACCGTTTACGCCAGGCCCGGCGCCGAGGGATCGTTGATGTCTTTCCTGGGTCGTTATGAGAATTTCGTTGGTGGGCAGTGGGTGGCGCCCGTGGGTGGGCAGTATTTCGAGAATCCGTCGCCGGTGACTGGTGAGGTGTTCTGCGAGGTGG
>NZ_JBSXPP010000022.1:0-83304 GCF_054073305.1 Mycolicibacterium sp. CBM1
ATAAAGTTACGGCGGCCATAGCGGCAGGGAAACGCCCGGTCCCATCCCGAACCCGGAAGCTAAGCCTACCAGCGCCGATGATACTACCCAACAGGGTGGAAAAGTAGGACACCGCCGAACACAAATTAGGTCCTGGGCCCCCAATTCCGATTGGGGGCCCAGGCTTTTTTGCGTTGAATGGGCTCAATCGAAAAGCGAGAATTCGGCTGGCTTTCGGCTTTTCTCGAGCGCCAGCAGAGTGCGTTTACGATCAATTCCACCGCCATATCCGGTTAGGCCTCCGCTCGCCCCGATTACACGGTGGCACGGCACGATGATTCCGATCGGATTTCGACCATTGGCCAATCCGACTGCTCGTGGTGCATTCGGAGCACCGATTTGAGCGGCGATTTCCCCATACGACCGGGTTTCGCCGTATGGAATGGTGCGTAAGGCCGACCAGACCTTGCGTTGGAATTCGGTCCCGCCGAGATCCAGTTCGAGATCGAATTCGACGAGTTCGCCGGCGAAGTAGGCCGCCAGCTGCTCGACGGCGTCGGCGAAGATCTCGTCGTCGGACTGCTCCCAGGCGGACCTATCCGGCTCGTGCGTCTGATCCACCATCCGCAGATGCCGCAGCGTCGATCCCGTGCCGGCCAGCGTCAGTGGCCCGACGGGGCTGTCGATGATGCGGTATCGCAGGGGCGTGGTCATCGGATCGTCTCCTTCGGTGGCCAATGGTTGACCGAGTGGTCGAGTGTGGTCCATAGGTGTTGAACGGCGTAGGAGCGCCATGGTCGCCAGCGTCCGCCGTGCTGGGTCAGGGCCCGCACCTCGGATGGCAGGCCCAGTTGGTCAGCCGCGAGCCGCACACCGAGATCGCTGGCCGGAAAGGCATCGGGATCACCGAGCCCCCGCATCGCGACGATCTCGGCCGTCCACGGCCCGATTCCCGGCAGTGCCAGCAGCTGCCGGCGGGCCTGCTGCCAGTCGCAGCCGACATTCAGTGTCAGCTCACCGCCTCCGAGGGCCTCGATCAGCGTGGTCACAGAACGCCGGCGGGCGGCCGGCACGGCAAGGTGTACGGGGTCGATAGCCGCCAGCTGAGCGGTGCTGGGGAAGGTGTGCGTCAGTCCGCCGTGCGGGTCGGCGACCGGTGTGCCGTAGGCGGCGACAAGCCGGCCGGCGTGGGTGCGTGCGGCTTCGGTCGACACCTGCTGACCGAGAACGGTTCGCACCGCCAGTTCCTCTTCGTCGACGGTGCGCGGGATCCGCTGCCCGGGCGCCTTGGCCACCACCGCGCTGAGGTCGGCATCGGCACCCAGTACGTCGAGGACGGCTTCGGGGTCGGCGTCGAGGTCCAGCAACCGTCGGCAGCGAGCGATGGCCGTGGCCAGGTCGCGGACCCGCTCGAGCACCAACGTGCAGCGGACGTGGTCGGGTTGCGGGGTCAGGCTCACTACCCCATGACCCGACGGAAGGCGCAGCGTGCGGCGGTAGGCGCCGTCGCGCACTTCTTCACAGCCCGGCACCGCGGTGGCTGTCAGATGCCCGAAAACGCCTTCATAGGCGAACGGGGTACGCACGGGAAGCCGCAGCGACATCGCTTGCCCGTCCGGTGCGCTTGTCGCCCAGTCCCGACGAGAGGCCTTGGCCCGCAACGCTGTCGGTGTGGTGTCGCAGGCGGTACGCACCGTGTCGTTGAACTGCCGGATGCTGGCGAAGCCCGCGGCGAACGCGATGTCGCTGAAAGCCATGTCGGTCGTCTCGATCAGCACCCGCGCGGTCTGCACCCGCTGCGCCCGCGCCAGAGCCAACGGCCCCGCGCCTACCTCGGCCTGCAGCATGCGCTCGAGTTGACGCGGTGTGTACCCCATCCGCGCCGCCAGTCCGGTGACACCCTCGCGGTCCACCGCCCCATCTGCGATCAGCCGCATGGACCTGGCCACCGCGTCGCCGCGGACGTTCCACTCCGGCGATCCCGGTGAGGCGTCGGGGCGACACCGCTTGCAGGCCCGGAAACCCGCTCGCTGCGCGGCCGCCGAGCTGGGGTAGAAGCGCACATTGCGGGCTAGGGGCAACCGAACGGGACAGCTGGGCCGACAGTAGATGCCGGTGGTCAGCACCGCGGTGACGAACCAGCCGTCGAACCGGGAGTCCTTGGATTGGACGGCCCGGTAACAGCGGTCAAAATCGTCGTGCACATCTCAAACCCTTACACGGCGGCACTGACAGGACTAGCGGAAAACCGACATCGTGGCGCGGGGAGTCAGCGGCTCGACTTCGTGCGCGAGCGGCCGCGGGGCGGTTCCGTGTCGCCGCCGGCCGTTTGACGCTCTTCCAGCAGTCCGTCGCACGTGCTGACCAGGTGACGCAACATCTCGCCGGCCGCCTCGTCGGCGTCGCCGGCGACGATCGCATCGAAGATGGCGCGATGGTCGCGCAGGGACTGCTCCGGCTGGCCGGTGCGCGTCAACGAGGTCTCCGACGTGCGATCCAGAGAGCGGCGGATGCCGTGCAGCAATTCCATGAGCACCGGATTGTGGGCGGCCGCAGCCACCCCCATGTGGAATCGGCGATCACCGGCCAATCCCGGCTGCCCGTCGGCGATCTCGTCGGCCATCAAGGTGAGGCCTGCCTCGATCTCTGCCATATCAGCGGTGGTTGCGCGGTTCGCGGCAAGCCGCGCGCACTGAGTCTCGAGAGCCTGGCGGGTCTCCCAGATGTAGGGGTGGTCGGCATGGGTCTCGATCAGTTCGGCAGCCAGCGAGGAGATCAGGTCCTCGGGGCGGCGCATGAGGTAGATGCCCTCACCGTGACGTACCTCGACGATGCCCTGTGCGCGCAGCGCGGTAACGGCCTCGCGGATCGACGACCGTCCCACCGACAACTGCTGGGCCAGTTCGCGTTCGGTCATCAGCCGGTCACCGGGTTGCAGTTGATTGATGTCGATGAATTCGCGCAGCTGGTCGCTGACCTGCTCGTAGATCGGCTTGCGATTCACAGGACGCAGCGAGGTGTTGCGTTTCGCTGAACTCGACATGTCCATCCCGTCGCACTGGTCCCGGTGTCCACCCAGGTTACCGCCCGCGCGGAGCCCACCGGCTGGTGGAGTCGACGCGGGCGGACAGGTCACGATCGTGGAGTTATTGGGTCGTCGACAAAATTGACTGCGGTACTGCGCGCACGCCGTACGGTGTTGCCGAAGACGTCGGGTCGGCTGTAATGACCGGTCGGATCGAATGTCAGTCGCTCCTGGGCAACTTCACCCAGCGCCAGGTCGGCGACGATGAGTCCCTCGGCGTCGGCTACTGGCGTGATGAGCCATCGACCGTCTGGTCCGGCGACGGCCGAGCCACCGTCGAAGGGGACTGCCGACGAGCGTGCGCGCAGTTCGTCGGCGAGCGGGAAGTCATCGGGAACCTCGTCGGCGCGCAAGAGGCCCGACACCGCGACGCTGAAAACCCGCCCCTCCAACGCGATGAACCGGGTGATGTCGACGGTGAGATCTGTCGAGCCCGGCCAGATCCCGACATGGACGTCCTCGCCGCCGGCGTACATCGCCAGGCGCGCGGATGGCATCCAGTTCTCCCAACAGTTCAATGCACCGATGCGGCCTCGTCCGACGGCGTGGGTGCGCAACCCGGCGCCATCACCGGGTGCCCAGACCAGACGTTCGTCGTAGGTGGGTATCAGCTTGCGATGGTGGCCGACGAGTCCGTTCGCCGGATCGACGGCCAGTAATGCGCAATACGTCGATCCGTGCCCGTTGCCCGTTCCCCGCTCCGTCACACCAACCACCAACGCCAGGCCCAGGTCGCCCGCCACGGACCGAAGCTGGTTCACCTCGGGTCCGGATATCTCGATTGCGGCGTCGAGATAGTAGGCATAGCAGGCCTTCTGGGCTGGGTCGTTGAACCGTGCCCCTTCGGTCCTGGGCAGCCAGAAGGGGTAGCCGCTGAGGTAGGACTCCGGGAAGACCACCACCTCGCAGCCCTCACTGGCGGCGGCTTCGGCGCAGGCGATGACCCTTTCCAGCCGCGCCGACGGGTTCAGCCACGGTCCGCCGAGTTGCGCGGCACCGATGGTCAGCAGCTGCGCAGGGTCCTCGTCCGGACGCCGGTATGAGGCGATCGTGGTGATCGCAGGTGAAGTCACCTCAGTACACCTCGAAGTATTCGCGTTGCTCCCAGTCGGTGACGAAGGCGTTGAACCGGGCGACCTCGTGCCGTTTGATCGCACTCAGGTAGTTGACGAACGCGTCGGAGAGTTCGGCGCGCAACAGGGTGGAGTTCTCAAAGCTGACCAGCGCGGACTCGAGATTCGCCGGTAGGCTGGGGGCTTGCGCCAGGTACGGCTCGTCGGCCGACGGGCCTGGGTCGGTATTGTGCCGCAGCCCATCTCGGCCGCTGACGATCTGTGATGCGAGATAGAGATACGGATTGGCCGCCGGTTCACCGATCCGGTTCTCCAGGTGTGTGGTGGCGTCCCCGCGGCTGCCGGCGACCCGGATGAGTGCCCCTCGGTTCTCCTCGGCCCAAGCCACTCGGTCGGGGGCGAACGAATCCGGCCGGAATCGCTTGTAGCCGTTGATGGTCGGTGTGGTCAGCACGGAGCATGACAGGGCATGGTCGAGAAGTCCACCCATGAAATGCATGCCGGTGGGGGAGAGCAGGTTGCCGTCGTCGGCGGCGAAGGCGTTGTCGGCGCCGGCGCTGCGGAGGGACTGATGAAGATGCCAGCCGCTGGAGAACGCGTTGGGAAATGACGGCCTGGCCATGAAGGTGGCGTGGTAACCGTGTCTGCGACACAACTGTTTGATGGTGCCGCGGATCAACACGGCGGCGTCGGCGGCGGCGGTCCCGACCATCGGGTCGAAGGTGAATTCGACCTGGCTCGGCCCCCATTCGTCTTCGACGGTGGCCAGGGGCAGCCCCAGCGCGACGAGGTTGTTGCGCAGGATGCTCAGGATCGGCTCGATCTCGTCGCCGCGATTCTCTGTCAGGTATTGGAAGCCGTGTGCGACGGCCCGCACCTCCGGCGGTGTAGGCGGGTATCCAGAATCGGCGAACGCAAGTTTGGGATCGACGAGCTGGGTGATGTAGCACTCGAGCTCGATACCGGCGACATAGTCGAAACCTTCGGCGGACAGTCGCTGCAGTTGGGTCTGCAGGACACCGCGGGTATCGAAGGGAACTCGCTCTCCAGACTGATAGTAGAGGTCGCACAGCACCCATCCCGTGCGTTCCAGCCAGGGCAGGATCTTGAAGGTGGTCGGGTCGGGGACCAGCACCCCGTCCGGGAGACCGGTCATCCGGGGATCGCCGAGCGCCGACGCGCCGAACGGGGCTACCACCGGATTGTTAGTGGTGTCGAAGATCAGCGTTGCGGTCTGGAAGTCCTTGCCGTCGCGCAGTGTCGACTGGAAGTGGCCGACCTCGACAGTTTTGCCGCGCAAGATGCCGTGCTGGTCGCTCCACGCGATGCGGACTTGGCGCAGTCGCAGTTCTTCGACTTCGGCGGCCAGCGCTGCCGCGCGGTCGCTCTGCGCATCGGTCCACAGCCGATGTCTGGCGATGAATCCTTCTTGCATCAGGTCCTCCGGTGATCAGGTGGTCTGATGACTAGTCTTGGGGAAGGTCGTTTCGGCGAGGTTACCGGCAGGAATCGGCCTGGAGTCGGTGCTAGGGGTCGTCGCCGAACCGGATCTGGATCCCGTGGAATAGCGCAACGAGTCGGCGCACCAAATCCGATGCGCTATCGGCACCTAAGCCAGGGTGACCAGCTGCGTGGGTTGCTCGTAGCCCCGCAGGGTGACGTGCTCACCCAGCGTCCAGTGCTCGCGCTCGGCGGAGCGGGCGCCGTCGAAGGCTGCCGCCGACGCCAGCACCCGGTGTGGAAAGTTCTTGGCCAGCTCTGAAAGTCGTGCGGCCTCGTTGACCGGCTCGCCGATCACGGTGTACTCGAATCGCTCGTTGGCTCCGACATTTCCGGCCACCACCTGCCCGGCCGAGACCCCGATGCCGGCCGTGCACTCGGGGACCTCTAGCTCCAAGCGCGCCACGATCGCGCGGGCGGCGGCCAGTGCATCGTCTTCGGGGTTGTCCAGCGTGACGGGTGCGCCGAAGATCGCCAGAGTGGCGTCACCCTCGAACTTGTTGACCAGGCCGCGGTGTCGGTCCACCTCCTCGACGACGACGCCGAAGAATCGGTTGAGCAAACCCACAACATCCTTCGGCGGCAGCGTGCTCACCAGCTGGGTGGAGGAGACGATATCGACGAAAAGCACTGCTACATGGCGTTCTTCGCCGCCGAGTGTCGGGCGTTGTAGCTCCGCTGCGGCGGCGACCTCCCGGCCGACGTGGCGGCCGAACAGGTCGCGGACCCGCTCCCGCTCGCGTAGCCCGTGCACCATCGCGTTGAAACCGCGCTGCAGCTCGCCGAGTTCGGTGCCGTCGAACACCACCAGGTTGGCATCGAAGTCACCGTTCTCGACGCGTTTGAGCGCGTCGCGCACCACCCGAACTGGAGCGGCGGTGATCCACGCCAGGATCCACATCAGGAGGAATCCAAAGACCAGCGTGAAGAGCGCCGTGATCATGATCGCGACCTCGAGCTGCGTCTTGGTGAGGTTCTGCAGCAGCAGGGACAACAGCGCGGTCAGTCCGATGCCGATCACCGGCACACCCGAACCGAGCATCCACACGGTCATCGTGCGGCCCATGATGCCCGGGGCCAGCCGGTGTGGCGGCGGCCCGGCGGCCAGTGCCTGCGCGGCCACCGGGCGCAGTGCGAACTCGGTGAACAGGTAGGCGCTCGTCGCCGCCATGACGCCGGCGAAGCCTAATACCAAAGCAATCCGGGGAATGAAGTCGGTGTCGTACATCCCGTACAGGACGGTGAACGCCGCCGCGCCGACCGCCCAGAGCGTGAGCTGGGCCAGGGCCACCCGCCACGGCGTGAAGAACGCGTTGCGCTGGTCGACGCGGGTCGGCTCCCTGCCCTCGACGGCCCAGCGCAGGTCGTTGACCGTACGGGTGGTGATCCACCAGCTGCCGAACGCCAGCGCGAAGACCCCATATGTGGGTACCACCCCGAATGTCAGCCAGGCCGGCGCGTCGTGGAACACGCTGGGCGCCGGATAGGCCACCGTCACCAGCAATGCCGCCGCCAGGATCCCGATGACGTTCACGGTCAGCAGCGACACGGTGACCAGCGTCTGGATCCGCACCCGGCGGCGGGCCGGGCTCTCGGTCACCTTGCCCAGCAGCAACGAACCGTAGGCCGGCGTGGCGCCCAGCCGGCCGCTCTGTCGCGTCACCCGCTCCAGGACACGGCCCAACCGCTGCGCAAGGCTGGGGTGGGAAGACATGGTGGCGTCAGCCTAATTCGTCGCCGCCGCCAGACCCTAAGCTTGTGCGGTGCGCCTCGTGATCGCTCAATGCACCGTCGACTACCTCGGCCGGTTGACCGCCCACCTACCGTCGGCTCGTCGGCTGCTGCTGATCAAGGCCGACGGGTCGGTCAGCGTGCACGCCGACGACCGCGCCTACAAGCCGTTGAACTGGATGAGCCCGCCCTGCTGGCTGACCGAAGCCGACGACGGCCCGCAGCCCGTCTGGGTAGTGGAGAACAAGGCGGGTGAGCAGCTGCGCATTACGCTGGAGGCCATCGAACACGATTCCAGCCACGAGCTGGGTATCGATCCGGGTTTGGTCAAGGATGGAGTGGAAGCCCACCTGCAGGAGCTGCTCGCCGAGCACATCGCGTTGCTGGGGGAGGGCTACACCCTGGTGCGCCGCGAGTTCATGACCGCTATCGGACCCGTCGACATCCTGTGTCGGGACGAGCAGGGCCGCACCGTCGCGGTGGAGATCAAGCGCCGCGGCGAGATCGACGGTGTCGAGCAGCTGACCCGCTACCTCGAACTGCTCAACCGGGACAGCCTGCTGGCGCCGGTCGCTGGCGTGTTCGCCGCCCAGCAGATCAAGCCGCAGGCGCGCACTTTGGCCACCGACCGCGGAATTCGCTGTGTCACATTGGATTACGACAAGATGCGCGGCATGGACAGCGACGAGTTCCGGCTCTTCTGATGCCGCGGCGCAGACCCGCGCGGCGCAGGGACAGCGTTCTTCCTCCACTGCCCGGCCGGCGCCGAATAGAGACGGGCGCCGACGGGTTCGACTACGAGGTCAGGCCGATCCCCGGCGTGCGCGCGATCAAGAGCTACCGCTGTCCAGGGTGTGACCACGAAATACGATCCGGCATCGCACATGTCGTGGTGTGGCCGGTCGATCAGGGCGACACTGGACTCGACGATCGGCGCCACTGGCACACGGGGTGTTGGGCCAACCGCGCGACCCGCGGTCCGACCCGGAAATGGTCGTAGCGGACTAGTGCGAGGCGGCCGGCTCGACGAGTTCCACCAGGACGCCACCGGCATCCTTGGGGTGGATGAAGTTGATCCGAGAGTTCGCCGTCCCACGCCGCGGGGCGTCGTAGATCAGCCGGACACCCTGGCCGCGCAGCTGCTCGCTGATGGCATCGAGATCGCTGACCCGGTAGGCCATCTGCTGGATGCCGGGGCCGCGCTTGTCGATGAACTTCGCGATCGTCGAGGACTCATCCAGCGGGGCCATCAGCTGGATCTGGGCGCAGTCCGGCGCGGCGTTCTTCAGTGACAGCATGGCTTCGCGGATGCCCTGGTCTTCGTTGATCTCCTCGTGCACCAGGATCATGCCGAGATGCTCGTGGTACCACTGTATGGCGGCATCCAGATCCGGCACTGCGATGCCGATGTGGTCAACGGCCGTGACGAGCGCGCCGGCCAGAACCGGACGGGCATCAACTTGATCAGCGGTCATAACGCAAAGGTAACCTAACCACATCGGATCCAACACTTGGGGGATCTGTGAATAGCCGCTCTGCCGCGGCTCGAAACGCCCTTGGAGGTAGGAATGACGACGTCGGTGATCGTTGCTGGAGCCCGCACGCCGATCGGCAAGATGCTGGGTTCGCTGAAGGATTTCTCCGGCAGCGATCTGGGCGGGATCGCCATCAAGGCGGCGCTGGAGAAGGCCGGCGTTCCGGCCTCCCTAGTCGAGTACGTGATCATGGGTCAGGTGTTGAGCGCGGGCGCCGGACAGATGCCGGCGCGTCAGTCGGCGGTGGCCGGCGGAATCGGCTGGGACGTGCCGGCCCTGAGCATCAACAAGATGTGCCTGTCGGGCATCGACTCCATCGCCCTGGCCGATCAGCTGATCCGGGCCGGCGAGTTCGACGTCGTGGTGGCCGGCGGCCAGGAGTCCATGACCAGGGCGCCGCACCTGCTGATGAACAGCCGGGAAGGCTTCAAGTACGGCGATGTGACGATGCTCGATCACATGGCCTATGACGGCCTGTACGACGTGTTCACCGACCAGCCGATGGGCGCGCTGACCGAGCAGCGCAACGACGACGACAAGTTCACCCGCCTCGAGCAGGACGAATTCTCCGCCGCTTCGCACCAGAAGGCCGCCGCGGCCTGGAAGGACGGCGTGTACGCCGACGAGGTGGTGCCGGTCGAGATCCCGCAGCGCAAGGGTGACCCGATCGTGTTCGCCGAGGACGAGGGCATCCGGGCCAACACCACGGCCGAATCGCTGTCCGGGCTCAAGCCGGCCTTCCGCAAGGACGGCACCATCACCGCCGGTTCGGCCTCCCAGATTTCCGACGGCGGGTGTGCCGTCGTGGTGATGAACAAGGCGAAGGCGCAGGAACTCGGGCTGACCTGGCTGTGCGAGATCGGGGCGCACGGTGTCGTCGCCGGGCCGGACTCCACCTTGCAGTCCCAGCCGGCCAACGCGATCAAGAAGGCCATCGCCCGCGAGGGCATCAGTGTCGACCAGCTCGACGTCATCGAGATCAACGAGGCGTTCGCCGCCGTCGCGCTCGCCTCCACCCGCGAACTCGGCGTGGATCCCGCCAAGGTCAACCGCAATGGCGGCGCGATCGCTGTCGGCCACCCGATCGGCATGTCCGGTGCGCGGATCACGCTGCACGCGGCGCTGGAGCTGTCCCGGCGCGGTTCGGGCTACGCCGTTGCCGCGCTGTGCGGCGCCGGCGGCCAGGGCGACGCGCTGATCTTGCGCGCCGGCTGAGGCCGAGGACAACGACGGTCCGTAGTAGCTGGCCGGGCGCTGCGGCACAATGGCGTCATGACGAGCACCTTTGACATCCGGGGCACAGCGGGACGGTTCCGGTTGGTGGCGTTGGCCGAGGCTGTGAGCTGGGTCGGGCTGCTGGTTGGCATGTACTTCAAGTACCTGGGCAGCCCGCGCACCGAGATCGGCGTCAAGATCTTCGGCATGGTGCACGGTCTGGTGTTCATCGCCTTCGTGGTCACCGCTGTACTGGCCGGTATCGCCTACTCGTGGCGACCGGTGACGTGGTTGCTGGCGTTGCTGGGCAGCATCGTGCCGCTCGGTAGTGTGATCTTCCTCATATGGGCTGATCGCACCGCCAAACTCGATGGTGCGCAGGCCCGCGGCAAGGCTGCGACCGATTCGCCTCAGCCGGTGGATTCGGCGCCGACGGCGACGTGACAAACTTGAAGGCGTGACGCGTCCACGCCCTCCGATCGCCCCGGCTATGGCCGGCGCCGTCGATCTCTCCGGTCTCAAACAGCGACCCCAGCAGGCCGCTGCGGGCGGTACATCCGCGCCCGCGGGCGGTGTCGAGATCACCGAGGCGAACTTCGAAGCCGAGGTGCTGGCTCGCTCCAATGAAGTACCGGTCGTCGTGCTGCTGTGGTCGCCCCGTAGCGACGCCTGCGTCCAACTGGCCGACGCGTTCGCCGGGCTGGCCGCCGCCGACAACGGCACCTGGTCGCTGGCGACGGTGAACGTCGATGTCGTTCCCCGGGTGGCCCAGATGTTCGGCATCGAAGCGGTGCCTACCGTGGTGGCCCTGGCCGCCGGGCAGCCGCTAGCCAGCTTCCAGGGCCCGCAGCCGCCCGAGCAGCTGCGGCGCTGGATCGACTCGCTGCTGTCGGCCACCGCCGGGAAGCTCTCCGGGGCCCCGGGATCCGAACCCGAGCAGACCGACCCGGCGCTCGACCAGGCGCGCGAGCACTTGGAGGCCGGCGACTTCGCGGCCGCCGCGACTGCTTACCAGGCCATCCTGGACGGCGATCCCAACCACGCCGAGGCCAAGGGCGCGCTGCGCCAGATCGCGTTCCTTGAGCGTGCCACCGCTCACCGGCCCGACGCCGTAGCGGTGGCCGATGCCGCACCCGGCGACATCGATGCGGCCTTCGCCGCTGCCGACGTGCAGATCCTCAATCAGGACGTGGTCGCGGCCTTCGACCGGCTCATCGCTTTGGTGCGCAAGACCGCCGCCGACGACCGCACCCGCGTGCGGACTCGGCTCATCGAACTGTTCGAGCTGTTCGACCCGGCCGACCCCGACGTGATCAAGGGTCGGCGCAACCTCGCCAACGCGCTGTATTAATTCGTCGAGATCGACGAAATGGTGCGATCTACTCGCACTTTCGCGCCCGTTTGTCGGTTTGGCCGAAATCAGGGGGCGGGTTCCAGCCAGATCGCCGACGTGGGCGGCAACACCAGCGTCGCCGACGCCGGCCGGCCATGCCAAGGCTCCTCCGTGGCCTCGACCGCGCCGAAGTTGCCGGCGCCGGCGCCGTTGTAAATCGTCGCGTCGCTGTTGAGCACCTCACGCCACGTCCCGGCGTGCGGCAGACCCAGCCGATAGCGGGAGTGTTCGCTGCCGGAGAAATTGAACACACACGCCAGCACCGAACCGTCGCTGCCGTAGCGCAGGAAGCTCAGCACGTTGTTGGCCGAGTCGTTGGCGTCGATCCAGGAGTAGCCCTCCGGGCGGGAGTCCTGACTCCACAATGCCGGGCGCGTGCGGTAGAGGCCGTTGATGTCGGCGACGAACCGCAGGATCCCCTCGGAGAAGCTGTTCTCGTCGAGCTGATACCAGTCGACCCCGCGTTCCTCCGACCATTCCGCCCGCTGGCCGAATTCCTGGCCCATGAACAGCAGCTGCTTGCCGGGATGGGCCCACTGATAGGCCAGCAGGCTGCGCAGGCCGGCCGCCTTGACATGGTCGTTGCCGGGCATCCGGCCCCACAGCGTGCCCTTGCCGTGCACCACTTCGTCGTGGCTGATCGGCAGGACGAAATTCTCGCTGAACGCATACAGCAAGGAGAACGTCAGCTCCCCGTGGTGATACGTGCGGTAGATCGGGTCGCGGCTGATGTAGTCCAGGGTGTCGTGCATCCAGCCCATGTTCCACTTCATCGAGAAGCCAAGCCCACCAAGGTTCGTCGGGCGGGTGACCCCGGGCCACGAGGTGGACTCCTCGGCGATGGTGACGATGCCGGGCGAACTCTTGTGGACGGTGGCGTTCATCTCCTGGAGGAACTGCACCGCTTCGAGGTTCTCGCGCCCGCCATAGATGTTGGGGGTCCAACCGCCGGCCGGGCGTGAATAGTCCAGGTAGAGCATCGAGGCCACCGCGTCGACCCGTAGTCCGTCGACGTGGAACTCCTGCAGCCAGTACAGGGCGTTGGCGACCAGGAAGTTGCGCACCTCGGCCCGGCCGAAGTCGAAAACGTAGGTGCCCCAGTCCAACTGCTCACCGCGGTGCGGGTCGGAGTGCTCGTAGAGCGGCGTGCCGTCAAACCGGCCGAGCGCCCAGGAATCCTTGGGGAAGTGCGCCGGAACCCAGTCGACGATCACGCCGATGCCGGCGCGGTGCAGCGTGTCCACCAGGAACCGGAAGTCGTCCGGTGAGCCGAACCGGGACGTCGGCGCGTAGTACGAGGTCACCTGATATCCCCACGAACCACCGAAGGGGTGCTCAGCGACGGGCAGGAGCTCGACATGGGTGAAGCCTTGGGCTACAACGTATTCGGTCAGTTGCTCGGCGAGCTCCCGGTAGCCCAGGCCTGGGCGCCACGAGCCGAGGTGCACCTCGTATGTGCTCATCGGCTCGAAGACCGGGTTCTGGGCGGCGCGCTGCGTCATCCACCCGGTATCGTCCCAGGTGTAGTCCGAGGTGAAGACCCGCGAGGCCGTGTGCGGCGGCACCTCGGTGGCGAATGCGAACGGATCGGCGCGGTCGGTGACCGATCCGTCGACGCCGTGCACCCGGAACTTGTACAGCCCGTCGGTGGGGAAGCCCGGCCAGAACAGCTCCCACACGCCTGAGGACCCGAGCACCCGCATCGGGGCGTCGTTGCCGTCCCAGTGATTGAACTCGCCGATGAGATTGATGCCCTTGGCGTTGGGTGCCCACACCGCGAAGGACACCCCCTCGACGACACCGTCGGCAGTGGTGAACGAGCGGGGATGCGCGCCGAGGATCTCCCATAGCCGCTCGTGGCGACCTTCGCCGTACAGGTACAGGTCCATCTCTCCCAGCGTCGGGAGGAAGCGGTAGCCGTCGGCGACGGTGCTGGTGTGCCCGCCCGGATAGGTCACTTCCAGGCGATAGTCCACCAGATTCGTGAACGGCAGGGCGGTGGCGAACAAGCCGGAGTCGATGTGCGTCATCGGGTGACGCTCGCCGCCGACCAGTGCCACGACCTCCTCGGCGTGCGGCTTGAGTGCACGAATGACGGTGTGGTCGTCGTATTCGTGGGCGCCGAGGATGTCGTGCGGGTTGTGGTGCACCCCGGCCACCAGTCGGGCCAACTCGCCGGGATCGGGGGCCAGGTAGGGGCTGGCGAGTTTGTCGGATCTCGTCATCTTGGCTCGGCTCCTCATCGTTGCGTCATTCCCGCCGAAGCAGAGTCGCTCGCTGGTCGGTCGGTATCAATGGCATGTTCAGAATGTGCGCGACGGCCTTGGCCGGTTCGAGGCGCACGTAGTTGGACTGGCCCCACTGGTATTCCTCCCCGGTGATCTCGTCGCGGACCCAGAAGCGGTCGTAGGGGTGCATACCCAGTGCTTCCATATCCAGCCACACAGTGCCCTCTTCGGGTCCGAAGGGGTTGAGAGTGACGACCACCAGCACGGTGTCTCCGGTCGTCGGGTCGAACTTGCTGTAGGCCAGCAGGGCGTCGTTGTCGATGGTGTGGAACGCGATGGTGCGCATCTGGCACAGTGCCGGGTGTAGGTGCCGGATCTCGTTGAGGCGCTTGAGGAACGGCTCCAGTGAACGGCCCTGCGCGAGCGCGGTCTCGAAGTCGCGGGGGCGCAGCTCGTACTTCTCCGAGTCCAGGTATTCCTCGCTGCCTTCGCGCACCGGAAGGTGTTCGAACAGCTCGTAGCCGGAATAGACGCCCCACGAGGTGCCCATCGTCGAGGCCAGCGCCGCGCGGATCGCAAACATGCCCGGGCCACCCTGCTGCAGGCTCGCGTGCAGGATGTCGGGAGTGTTGACGAACAGGTTGGGCCGCGCGTAGTCGGCGTGCTCGGCGATCTGGCGGCCGAACTCTTCGATCTCCCATTTGGCGGTGCGCCAGGTGAAGTACGAATACGACTGGGTGAAGCCGAGTTTGGCCAGGCCGTACAGCCGGGCGGGGCGGGTGAAGGCTTCCGCGAGGAACAGGACGTCGGGATCGATCGCCTTGACCTGACTGATCAGCCAGGCCCAGAAGTTGGGTGGCTTGGTGTGCGGGTTGTCGACCCGAAAGATCTTGACCCCGTGGTCCATCCAATGCCGAACCACCCGTAGCACCTCGTCGTAGAGACCGGCGGGGTCGTTGTCGAAGTTCAGCGGATAGATGTCCTGATACTTCTTGGGGGGGTTCTCCGCGTAGGCGATGGTGCCATCGGGCAGCTCGGTGAACCACCGCCGGTGGTTGTTGGCCCACGGGTGATCCGGGGCGCATTGCAATGCCAGATCCAATGCCACCTCGAGGCCGTTGTCGCGCGCGGTGGCCACGAACCGGTCGAAGTCCTCGATCGTCCCCAACTCCGGGTGCACGGCGTCGTGACCACCCTCGTCGCTGCCGATCGCCCACGGCGAGCCCACGTCACCGGGTTCGGCGGTGACACTGTTGTTCCGGCCCTTGCGGTGCACCTTGCCGATCGGGTGGATCGGCGGCAGGTAGACGACGTTGAACCCCATCGCGGCGATCCGGGGGAGTGCGGTGGAGGCCGTGGCGAACGTGCCGTGCACCGGGCGGCCTTCGTCGTCCCAGCCACCCGTGGAACGCGGGAACAGCTCGTACCACGCACTGCAGCGCGCCAGCGGCCGGTCCACCCACACCCCGTAGGTGGTGCCGCGGGTCACCAGCTCACGCAGCGGGAACTGGTCGAGCAGGGCGGTGACCTCGTGTGAGAGCGCCAGAGCCGCGCGGGTCAGCGGATCGCCGGGCTGCTGCAGCGCGCCCGCCGCCGCCAGCAGCGGTGCGCGGCGATCACGGGGGACACCGGTGGCGGCCCGCTCCAGCAGCCGCGCGCCGACCAGCAGGTCGTTGTTCAGCTCGGCCTCGCCCTGACCGGCGTTCAGCTTCACCGTGACGGCGTGGCGCCACGTGGTGATCGGGTCGCCCCAGCCATCGATCCGGAACGTCCACAGTCCCACCCGGTCGGGTACGAACTGGCCGTGGAAGGAGTCGGGGGTACGTCCCGGCGCCATCGAGTAGAGCTGCGGCTTGACCCGGCTGACCGGCGTCGACGACCCGGTCAGGTCGGCGCCCTCGAGCGCCTGCACCCGTCGGACCGGATTCTGGCCCAACTGGGGGTAGGCCGTGCCCAGATAGCGCACCACCAACGTCGCTGCCACCGCGTCGTGACCCTCGCGCCACACCGAGGCGCAGACCGGCACGACCTCGCCGACAACGGCCTTGGCTGGGTAGGTACCGCTGGACACGACGGGCGCGACGTCATCGATCTCGATCCGACCGGGCACCCAACCACTCCATTCCTGACGTGTATGCGGCGCGGCCTACGCCGAATCCGCTCGGTCTACTCGCTCGTGGCACAGCCGGGTTTCGCTGCGCCGGTCGTGACTCCTTGCCCCCGGGATAACCGCATCGCGCTCTGTTCACACCGTAGTGCCGGAATGAATGCTCGGGGGGAGAAGCACCGGTGGCCTCACGGTGCGAGGGATTCTCAGTAAGGTGGGGATGCGTGAAAGCCCTGCGTAGGTTCACCGTCCGTGCTCACCTGCCCGCCAGGCTCTCAGCGCTGGGTCGGCTCGCGACCAATCTGCGGTGGTCGTGGGACAAACCGACGCAGGATCTGTTCGGCGCGATCGACCCCCAGCTGTGGGTGCAGACCGGGCAGGATCCGGTGGCGCTGCTGGGCGCGGTCAGCCCCGGGCGGCTCGACGAACTGGCGCAAGATGCGTCGTTCCTGACCACCCTCGACCAACTGGCCGCCGATCTGGACGACTACCTCACCCGGCCGATGTGGTACCAGGAACAGGGCCCCCAGGACGCGTCGGGCGCCACGCCGACCAAGCCCGCCGGAATTGCCTACTTCTCCATGGAGTTCGGCGTCGCCGAGGTACTGCCCAATTATTCGGGTGGTCTGGGCATCCTGGCCGGTGACCATCTCAAGTCGGCCTCCGATCTCGGACTGCCGCTGATCGCCGTCGGCCTGTACTACCGGTCCGGCTACTTCCGGCAATCGCTGAGCGCCGACGGTTGGCAGCACGAGAACTATCCCTCGCTGGATCCGCAGGGACTGCCGCTGCGGTTGCTCACCAACGCCGCCGGTGCACCGGTGCTGGTCGAACTGGCGATGCCCGACGACAAGACGCTGCGCGCCAGGGTGTGGGTGGCCCAGGTCGGCCGGATACCGCTGTTGCTGCTCGATTCCGACATCCCCGAAAACGAGCACGATCTGCGCAACGTCACCGACCGGCTCTACGGCGGCGACCAGGAGCACCGCATCAAACAGGAGTTGCTGGCCGGCATCGGCGGGGTGCG
Source organism: Mycolicibacterium sp. CBM1 (assembly GCF_054073305.1). Taxonomy (NCBI): domain Bacteria; kingdom Bacillati; phylum Actinomycetota; class Actinomycetes; order Mycobacteriales; family Mycobacteriaceae; genus Mycobacterium; species Mycolicibacterium sp. CBM1. The sequence continues at coordinate 16,874 of NZ_JBSXPP010000022.1, forward strand.
GGCTATCCGGGCCTTCGCCGCCATCGAGGGGCGTGCCGCACCCGACGTCTTCCACATGAACGAAGGCCATGCCGGGTTCCTCGGTGTCGAGCGCATCCGGGAGTACATCGCCAGCGAGAGGCTGGATTTCGACACCGCCCTGACGGTGGTGCGCTCCAGCACGGTGTTCACCACCCACACCCCGGTGCCGGCCGGGATCGACCGGTTCCCGGTGGAGATGGTGCAGCGCTATTTCGGCGACGACAGTGAGACCGGCCTGCTTCCCGGGGTGCCGGTGGAGCGGGTGCTGGCCTTCGGCGCCGAGGACGATCCGGACAAGTTCAACATGGCGCACATGGGGCTTCGGCTCGCCCAACGCGCCAATGGGGTGTCGCTGCTGCACGGCCGGGTCAGCCGGGAGATGTTCGACGAGCTGTGGCCGGGCTTCGACCCGTCGGAGGTGCCGATCGGCTCGATCACCAACGGGGTGCACGGCCCGACGTGGGCCGCCCCGCAGTGGTTGGAACTCGGCCGGGAGCTGGCCGGCTCGACCGAGGCATTGCGTGAACCCAACGTCTGGCAGCGGCTGCAGCAGGTCGGCACCGGTCATATCTGGTGGATCCGGTCACAGCTGCGTGCGTTGCTCGTCGAGGATGTCCGCGCCCGGCTGCGTCGATCGTGGCTGGAGCGCGGTGCTTCGGAGGCCGAATTAGGCTGGGTTGCAACGGCATTCGACCCAAACGTGCTGACCATCGGGTTCGCCAGGCGGGTCCCCACCTACAAGCGGCTCACGTTGATGCTGCGCGACCCGCAGCGGCTCGAGGCGCTGCTGCTCGACGAGCACAAACCCATCCAGCTGATCGTGGCCGGCAAGTCCCATCCCGCCGACGACGCGGGTAAGGCGCTCATCCAGCAGATCGTCAAGTTCGCCGACCGGCCCGAAGTACGCCATCGCATCGCCTTCCTGCCCGATTACGACATGTCCATGGCGCGCCAGCTGTACTGGGGGTGCGACGTGTGGCTGAACAATCCGCTGCGTCCGCTGGAGGCGTGCGGCACTTCGGGCATGAAGAGCGCGCTCAACGGCGGACTGAATCTGTCCATCCGCGACGGCTGGTGGGACGAGTGGTACGACGGCGAAAATGGTTGGGAGATACCGACTGCCGACGGTCTGTCCGATGAGAACCGGCGCGACGACCTGGAGGCGGCAGCGCTCTACAACCTGTTGGAGAACTCCGTTGGTCCGAGGTTCTACGACCGCGACGAGACGGGCGTGCCGAACCGCTGGGTGGAGATGGTGCGCCACACCCTCCAGGAGTTGGGGCCCAAGGTGCTGGCCTCCCGGATGGTGCGCGACTACACCGAGACCTACTACATCCCCGCCGCCGAGTCGCTGCACCGGACCAGCGCCACGGTGAACGGCCTGCCCTTCGGAGCGGCCCGTGAGCTGACCGCCTATCGGCTGCGGGCCCGGGAGGCGTGGCCGAAGATCCAGATCACCGATGTGGACAGCACCGGCCTGCCGGACACCCCGCTGTTGGGCTCGGAGCTGACGCTGACCGCCACCGTGCACCTGGCCGGGTTGGCCCCCGACGAGGTGGTGGTGCAGGCCGTGCTGGGTCGGGTGGACGCCGCCGACGCCCTGCAGGACCCGCTGTGTGTCCAGATGCAGCACACCGGCTTCGGCGACGGCGGCACCGAGGTGTTCGCCACCACCACGCCGCTGCCGGTTGCCGGGTCCGTGGGCTACACCGTTCGGGTGCTGCCGCATCATCCGTTGTTGGCCGGTGACAACGAGCTGGGTTTGGTCACGCTCGCGTAACACCCGGAGTTCGAGATCCGGTAAGTACGGCATGGGCGCCCGCTGTAGGTTCCCTACAGGGACGGTCGTCCGGCGCTGCGCGGGGCGCGCCAGTGGCGTTCCGGGAAGGCGTTCGGGGCAGTGGGTGTTCGTCGTGCGGCGTTGGTCGGGCTGGTCGGGATTGTGCTGACGGCGCCTGCACAGGCCGCGGCCGACCCGGATTCCGGTGACGTCGAAGCGGTACAGCCCGTTGCGGCTGTCGACGCCGCCCCACCGGTCGATGACGGGCGGGTGGAGTCCTCGCCGCCGGCGACCACCACCTCACCGGACGGATGGACCCTGACGGTCTCGGCCAAAGACGAGATCCAGCTGCCGGTAGCACCGCTGACCACGGCGATCTCGTCGCGGGAGTACACCGTAGGCGGCGTCTACAACGGCGCGCTGAGCGGTCCGGGTGACGCCCCGAAGGGTGTCTTCGAGGTCGGTTACCAGATCGGCTGCGGCATCGACATGAGCACCTCCAACGGCGTCTCGCTGACCGGCACGGCCGGCATCAACCCGTCGCTCGGTGTCTTCGGTCTGGACTTTCCCAACAATGCGGCCGAGGGCATCTTGCCCGGCGTCGGGGCGAACATCGGCGGCGGCATCACCGTCGGCCTCAAGCCCGGCATCATCAACCTCGTCCCGGTGACCAAGAAGGAATACAAGGGTGCGGCGCCGTGGGTGTCGATCAGCAACTTCCACGTCAAGATCGACGGCTGCGTGGGCGAGTCGTTCATCCGCTCGTACGCGACGTTGACGAAGTCGACCGACGAGGGCGACGCCATCCTGTCCTGGTACGGCGTGACCAAAAAGATCTGAGCACAACGAGACAGAACACAGCGCGAGGAATCCACCCCCGACGTCGCTGTCAGTTCTGAGTCGATGGACGACGAGCGTTACGGGAAGCGCTTGATGCAGCGCTCTTCGTCGCCGAGTACGCCGATCCGGAACGCGTCGATGCGCGAGAAACCCGCTGGCACCGACTCCCCGTTGACGTCGCTGGCGGCCAGCCCGTTGGTGAGCAGACCCGAGACCGCCTCGTCGATGTCGCCGGCGGTGAGCGCGACGGTGTTGCCGTCGGGAGTGGTGACTTCCTTGGACATCTTGGTGGTGGCCACACCGGTCAGACAGGCGGTGCGCAGGCCGGCCTCGGCGTTGTCGAGCACCAGGCCGCCGCGTTCGTGCTGCAACGCCAGCATGTAGCGCGACACCAGGACCGAATAGGCGGTGTTGTCGCCGGTCACCAGGACGTTCTCCTGGCCCTCGGTGGAGGCGCCCATCTTCTCCAGCTCCGGCAGGTCCACCGCGATGGTGTCCGTTGCCGGGCAGTACGACACCGGCGAGCTGGGCCGGGCGTCCGGGCATCTCGCCGCCGCCGCGGCATCGAAGCTGAGCTGTGGCGGATTCTTCGGCGGGAACAGGATGTTCATCGCCTCGACGATGGAGCGCACCGATTCCTCGCTCACCGGCCACTCGCCGGTCTGGTCCGACTGCAGTTCGACCGGCAGGTCGCCCCGGCGCTGGCCGATCTCCTTGGCGTCGATCGTCGCGCAGGACGACGGTCCGTCGGTGAAGCCGAACTGGAACGCCGAGATTCGTTCGAAGGCCGAGCCGTGTTCGTCGCCGGATTGGAGGTAATCGTCCTGGCTCAGCAGCGGATCCCGGAAGGAAATCATCGCCGCCAGCAGATTGTTGAGTCCGTCGCCGGTGGACAGGGTGAACCGTGGTGAGTTGCCCTCGGCCACCCAGCGCATGTAGGCCCCGGAGAAGCAGTCGGCCTGCTGCTCGGCCACCAGCGTCGGGGTGCCCTTCTTGTTCAGCTTGGCCATCTTCTGGATCGCGTGCCCGTACTCGTGGGCCAGCACCATGGTGATGGCCATGTCGCCGTTGGCGCTGCGCAGTGCAGGCAACAGCACCCCGCGATCCCAGCCTATGGTGTTGTCGTCCTCGCAGAAGGCGGCGTTGATCAGCCCGGCGGTCGATTCGTCGCAGAACGTGCCGTCGTAGTCGTCGGAATTCCACGACACCAGCGCTTCCACCGGCGCGAACTCGCCGCTGAAGGTGTCGCCGTAGGCGCCCTGCCAGTACGCCTCCAGATCGCTGACCGACTGCGCAGCGATCTCGTCGTCCTTGCCGTCGTCGGTGCCCTCCACATTGCGGGTCGGTTTCTCGGCATCGGAGCGCAGGCCGCTGGTGCCGTCGACGGCCTGCAGGCCGCCGACCTTGAAGGGGTCGCTGAACACCGAGACGGCATTGCCCGAGACGGTCGTGCCGCAGCCGGCGAGCAGCGCGACGACCGCAGCCAGGGCCAGGAGACGGCCCGGGTGTCGTGGGCGCATATGGGCCACCTCGTGGGTCAGGGCCGGCGGTCCGCGGCGTCGAAGTTGGCTCTCACCATAGTGCCGCGCCGGTGCCCTGAGTGGTGATCGGCCGGCGACCGGTCACTGCGTGGGTTCGGCGCACAACCGGTGTAGCGCCTGCCGGACACGCTCGGGGTCGGTGGTGGTCCAGAACGGCGGCAGAGACGCGCGCAGGTAGCCCCCGTACCGTGCCGTCGCCATCCGGGAGTCGAGCACGGCGACCACTCCGCGGTCCTCCGAGCGGCGCAGCAGCCGGCCTGCCCCCTGTGCCAGCAGCAGGGCGGCGTGGGCCGCGGCCACCGCCATGAACCCGTTGCCGCCGCGCGCCGCGATGGCTCGTTGTCGCGCGGTCAAAAGCGGATCGTCGGGGCGGGGGAACGGAATGCGGTCGATCAGCACCAGGGATAGCGACGGGCCGGGCACGTCGACGCCCTGCCACAGTGACAGCGTGCCGAACAACGACGTCTGCGGGTCGGCGGCGAACCGGTCCACCAGTGCGGCGGTGCCGTCGTCGCCCTGGCAGAGAATCGGGGTGTCGATCCGTGTGCGCAGCGCCTCGGCAGCGGCCTTCGCGGCGCGCATCGAGGAGAACAGGCCCAGGGTGCGGCCACCGGCCGCGGTCATCAGCGCGGTGACCTCGTCGAGGAATTCGGGCGAGCCGGCGCCGTCTCGACCGGGTGGTGGCAGGTGCGCGGCGATGTAGAGGATCCCGGACTTGGCGTGCTCGAACGGCGAGCCGACGTCCAGGCCCCGCCAGGGCGGTCCATCTTGCAGGCCCCAGTCGCCGGCCATCGCGTCGAACGAGCCGCCGACGGTCAGTGTCGCCGAGGTCAGCACCGCCGTCGCGTCGGCGAACAGCCGGGTGCGCATCAGACCCGCCACCGACAGCGGCGCCACCCGCAGCACCGGCCGGGTCGGGGAGCCACCCCGCGTGGTATTGCTACCGGTGCCGCGCACTTCCTCGTGGTCCAGCCACACCACGTCGGTGCGGTCGGGGATGGCTGGGACGAACGAATCGAGCACCCGGGCTGCGGTGTCGGCGATCTCGGTGAGTGACGCGATGGCCTCGCTGCGGGCCGCGGCCGCCTTGGGATCGCGTGGCGCCGGGTCGATGTCGCCGCGCGCCGCGCTGGCCGCGTCCCGCAGCGCGGTGAGATAGGTGGCCAGCTCCTCGTCGAGGTGGTCCATCCGGCCGGGCTGGGCATCGTGGATCGCCGAGGAGAAAGTCGCCACGGCGGCTTCCATCCGCTGGCCGAGCTCGGGGCGGACCAGTCGCGCGATGCGCCGCAGCGCGACACCGAGCGGGGCAGGTGTCAGCTCGCCGGTGGCCACCGAGGTGACCCGGTCGACCAGTTCGTGGGCCTCGTCGACGATCAGGTAGTTGTGCTCGGGCAGCACCGAGGCATCGGCGATCGCGTCGATCGCCAGCAGCGCGTGGTTGGTGACGACGATCTGGGCGCGACCGGCCTCACCCCGCGCGCGCTCGGAGAAGCAGTCGGTGCCGTAGGGGCAGCGCGCCATCCCCAGGCACTCCCGCGCCGAGACGCTGACCTGCGCCCATGACCGCTCCGGCACGCCTGGGCTCAGCTCGTCGCGGTCCCCGGTCTCGGTGGACGACGCCCATTCGGTCAGTCGGGCCACATCGCGCCCCAACGCGGTGGCGGCCACCGGGGCGAAGAGCTCCTCCTGCGGGGCATCAGCGCCCTCGTCGCTGGAACCGTTGTGAATCTTGTTCAGGCACAAATAGTTTCGGCGACCTTTGAGTAGCGCATGGCGTGGCCGTTTGGGCAGGGACGTGGCGAGGGCATCGATGAGCCGGGGCAGGTCGCGGTCGACGAGCTGACGTTGCAGGGCGATGGTCGCCGTCGACACCACCACGGGGGAGTCCTCGGCGACCGCCCGGGCGATCGCAGGCACCAGGTAGGCCAGCGACTTGCCCGTTCCGGTGCCGGCCTGCACCGCCAGGTGCTCGCCGGTGGCGAACGCATGTGCCACCGCCTCGGCCATCTGCACCTGGCCGGGTCGTTCGGTGCCGCCCAGGGCGGCGACTGCCGTCGCCAGCAACTCGGTCACCGGCGGGAGTTCGTCGCTGCTCACCGCGGGCGCACCGGCACTTGCCGGGTCGGGATCGCCGGCTCGCCGGCCGACAGGGCCAGGCCCTCCCAGGGCAGGCTGCGTAACCCGTCGGCCACCCGCGCCCGCGCGGCCGCCAGATCCGGCGCGTCGAGGACCTGACCACCCCGCACCAGCGGGACCGTCAGCGTCCGCGCCGGCTCGGTCACCCGTGGTGGTGCGTCCACCGGGTGGATCACCTCCTCGACGACCGTCCCGGTCGGCCGGGACAACCGCAGTGCCGCTTTGCGCCCGCCGTGGGATTCCTTACGGCTGCTGCGTTTTTCCACCGGCAGACCGTCGACCTCGACCAGCTTGTAGACCATGCTGGCAGTGGGCGCGCCCGAGCCGGTGACCACCGAGGTGCCGACGCCGTAGCTGTCGACCGGATCGGCGCGCAACGCGGCGATGGAATATTCGTCGAGATCGCCGGAGACCACGATCTGCGTTTCGGTGGCACCCAGGTCGTCGAGCTGGGCGCGCACCCGCCGGGCCAGCACGCCGAGGTCACCGGAGTCGATGCGCACCGCACCCAGGCCGGTGCCCGCCACCGCGATCGCGTTGGCCACCCCCGCGGTCACGTCGTAGGTGTCGACCAGCAGCGTGGTTTCGACGCCGAGGGCGTCGATCTGCGCGCGGAACGCCGCCTGCTCCCACTTGTCTGTTCTTCGCCCGAGAGGCTCATCACCGGGTCCGGCGGCGGTCGTGTGCAGCATCGTGAACGCATGCGCGCTGGTGCCCAGCGCGGGGATGCCGTAGCGGCGGTTCGCCTCGAGGTTCGACGTGCCGGCGAACCCGGCGAGGTACGCCGCGCGTGCCGCCGCGACAGCGGCGCGTTCGTGGGTACGCCGTGAGCCCATCTCGATCAGCGGCCGGCCGGCGGCGGCGCTGACCATGCGCGCGGCCGCCGAGGCGATCGCGGTGTCGTGGTTGAAGATCGACAGCGCCAGCGTTTCCAGGAGCACGCATTCGGCGAACGTGCCGGTGACCGACAGAACCGGGGAGCCGGGGAAATACAGCTCGCCTTCCGGGTAGCCGTCGACGTCGCCGCCGAAGCGGAATCCGCGCAGGAAGTCCAATGTCGCCGCATCCAGGAACGAGGCCAGCGAATCCAGTGCCTCGGCGTCGAAAACGAACTCGCCCAATGCTTCAAGGAACCGTCCGGTCCCGGCGACCACGCCGTAGCGCCGGCCGTCGGGCAGCCGGCGGGCGAACACCTCGAAGGTGGTCCTGCGACCGGCCGTGCCGTCGCGCAGCGCGGCGGCCAGCATGGTCAGCTCGTATTTGTCCGTCAGCAGGGCGGCGGTCACAGCGCAACGGTAACGGCTGACTGCCGCCGGGGATACGGCGCTCGGCGGTGCGAGGGTGGCTCGCTATCCTTATTCGCATGAGCTCGCAAGCGGCTCCGACCCGGCCGGGCACCAGCGGAGAGCAACATACTGATTCCGTCGCTGCCCTGGACAGCCCGTGGGTCACCATCGTCTGGGACGACCCGGTCAATCTGATGAACTACGTGACCTACGTCTTTCAGAAGTTGTTCGGCTACAGCGAGCCGCAGGCCACCAAGTTGATGCTGCAGGTTCACCACGAAGGCAAGGCCGTCGTATCGTCGGGCAGCCGGGAATCCATGGAAGTCGACGTGTCGAAGCTGCATGCCGCCGGGTTGTGGGCCACCATGCAGCAGGATCGCTGAGCATCGGCAGTCTTCGGCAGTGAAGGAAGAACGTGCGCAAATGGAAGCGGATCGACACCGCTGAGGGTCCCCGTTTCCGGTCGGCGCTGGCGCCCCACGAGGTGGCGCTGCTGAGGAACATGGTGCTCTCGGTGCAGGGGATGCTCGACGAGCGGGAGGCCGCCACGCCACCGGATCCGTTGGAGCAGATCACCGGAATCCGCACCGGCAACTCCCAGCCGCCCGAAGACTCCACGCTGAGACGGCTGCTGCCGGACTTCTTCAAGCCACAGCGCGATCATCCGGCCGGTTCGGCGGCCGCCGAAAGCCTCAACGGAGCGCTGCGCAGCCTGCACGAGCCGGACATCATCGAGGCCAAAAAGGCTGCTGCCCATCGTCTTCTGGACACCCTCCCCGACGGTGGGGGCCGGTTCGAGATCACCGAGGCCGACGCGAACGCCTGGATCTCGGCGGTCAACGACGTTCGGCTGGCCCTGGGCGCCATGCTGGAGATCGGCCCGGAGGGACCTGACCGGCTGCCGGCCGACCATCCGCTGGCCGGACACCTCGACGTCTATCAGTGGCTGACCGTGCTCCAGGAGTATCTGGTGCTGGGGTTGATGGGCAAGCCGATCCGATGAGCAGCCCCGCGAGCCCCGGTTCGATCACCGACGTGGCCGGCATTTTGGTCGGTCACCATCAGCGGCTGGACGACGATGCCACGCTGGGGTCGGGTTGGGCCTGCGGCACCACCGTGGTCTTGGCGCCGCCGGGAACCGTCGGCGCCGTCGACGTGCGTGGCGGTGCTCCGGGCAGCCGCGAGACGGACCTGCTCGACCCGTCGAACAGCGTGCGACACGTCGACGCCGTCGTGTTGACTGGCGGCAGCGCCTACGGGCTGGCCGCGGCCGACGGTGTCATGACGTGGCTCGAGGAGCACGACCGTGGGGTCGCCATGGACGGCGGCGTGGTCCCGATAGTTCCTGCCGCCGTGATTTTTGATCTTCCCGTGGGGGGCTGGGGGTGCCGGCCGACGGCCGAATTCGGCTACGCGGCCGTGCAGGCCGCCAGCGTCGACGTCGAAGTAGGCACCGTCGGTGCGGGGGTCGGGGCGCGGGCCGCGGTGCTCAAGGGTGGTGTCGGCACCGCGTCGACCATGCTCGAGTCCGGGGTGACGGTCGGTGCGATCGTGGTGGTCAACAGCGCCGGCAACGTCGTCGACCCAGCCACCGGCCTGCCCTGGATGTCCCACCTGGTCGCCGAGTTCGGCCTGCGCACGCCGCCCGCCGAGCAGATCGCCGCACTTGCCGCCCTGGACGCGGAATCCGGTCCGCTCAACACCACCATCGCGGTCGTCGCCACCGATGCCGCGCTGAGCCCGGCGGCGTGCCGGCGCTTCGCCGTCGCCGCTCAGGACGGGTTGGCCCACACCATCCGGCCGGCCCACACCCCGCTCGACGGGGACACCGTCTTCGCCTTGGCGACCGGCGTGGTCCCGCTCGAACCGGCGCCGGACACCCCGCTGGCGATGGTGCCCGAGACCAAGCCGCTGGCCCGGCTCGGCGCGGCGGCGGCAGACTGTCTTGCACGCGCGGTGATCGTCGCAGTGATGGCGGCGCAGGGCGCCGCAGGAATACCCGCCTACCGCGACGTGTTGCCTGGTGCGTTCGACACGCGCTGACCGCTGGGAGGATTCGCACCGTGTTGGTGATCCGTGCCGACCTCGTCGAGGCCATGGTCGCTCACGCCCGCGCCGATCACCCGGATGAAGCCTGTGGAGTGCTCGCCGGCCCGGACGGCTCCGACCGCCCCGAGCGGCACGTCGCGATGCTCAACGCCGAACGTTCGCCGACGTTCTACCGCTTCGATTCCGGCGAGCAGCTCAAGGTGTGGCGGGCCATGGACGACCTCGACGAGGCCCCGATCGTCCTCTACCACTCGCACACGGCCACCGAGGCCTACCCGAGCCGCACCGACATCGCGTATGCGTCCGAGCCCGAGGCGCATTACGTGCTGGTGTCCACCCGCGACCCGGACCGGGACGAGGTACGCAGCTATCGCATCTGCGACGGGGCGGTCGAGGAAGAACCGATCACCATCGTCAAGCACTATGCCGAGCACCATCAGGAAGGCTCCCCATGAGTGTCACCGTGTCCATCCCGACGATCCTGCGTGCCCACACCGGCGGTGAGAAGCGGGTCAGCGCCAGCGGCGAAACGCTCGCGGCGGTGATCACCGACCTCGAGGCCAACTATTCCGGGATCTCGGAGCGGCTGATGGAGGGCGGCAAGCTGAACCGGTTCGTCAACATCTATGTCAACGACGAGGACGTCCGGTTCTCCGGCGGGCTGGATACCGGCGTCGCCGACGGTGACTCCGTGACGATCCTGCCCGCGGTGGCCGGCGGATGAACGGGGCGGGAACGCAGTGACGCGCTACGAGTCACTGATCCGCGCGGTCGGTGACACCCCACTGGTGGGGTTGCCACGGCTGTCGCCGCTCTGGGACGACGGCCACGACCGGCCACATGTGCGGCTGTGGGCCAAGCTTGAGGACCGCAACCCCACCGGGTCGATCAAGGATCGCCCCGCGTTGCGGATGATCGAACAGGCCGAGCGGGACGGATCGTTGAGACCGGGGGCGACGATTCTGGAACCCACCAGCGGCAACACCGGCATCTCACTGGCGATGGCCGCCCGCCTCAAGGGCTACCGGGTGATCTGCGTGATGCCGGAGAACACCTCGATCGAGCGACGGCAGATCCTCGAGCTGTACGGCGCGGAGATCATCTCCTCGCCCGCCGAAGGCGGATCCAACACCGCGGTGGCGACCGCCAAACGGCTGGCCGGTGAGCACCCCGACTGGCTCATGCTCTACCAGTACGGCAATCCGGCCAACGCCGACGCCCACTACGACGGCACCGGACCCGAGCTGCTGAAGGACCTGCCCGAGATCACCCACTTCGTCGCCGGGCTCGGGACGACCGGCACGCTGATGGGTGCCGGGCGCTACCTGCGCGAGCACGTCGACGACATCCAGATCGTCGCAGCCGAACCGCGTTACGGCGAAGGCGTCTATGCGCTGCGCAACATCGATGAGGGATTCATCCCCGAGCTCTACGACCCCGACGTACTAACCACCCGCTTCTCTGTGGGCTCGGCCGACGCGCTGCGCCGTACCCGCGAACTGGTCCGCGTGGAGGGCATCTTCGCCGGCATCTCCACCGGTGCCATCCTGCATGCCGCGCTCGGGGTGGCGACCAAGGCGCTCAAAGCCGGTCAGCGCGCCGATGTCGCCTTCACCGTCTGCGACGCCGGATGGAAGTATCTGTCGACCGGTGCCTACGCCGGTAGCCTTGACGAAGCCGAGGAAGCGCTGGAAGGCCAGCTCTGGGCGTGACTGCGGAGGCGGGACGACGATGAATCAGCCGTTGGGCTATTCGGTGAGCCCGCCGCCACCGCCGCGCAAACCGCCGGCCTGGAAGGTCGGCGGCACCGCGATCGTGTCGTTCGTGGTGCTGCTCTACCTCATCGAGCTCGTCGACCAACTGTCCGGACATTCGCTGGACCGCAACGGGATCCGGCCGCTGGAAGCCGACGGCCTGTGGGGCATCGTCTTCGCTCCTGTGCTGCACGCCAACTGGCAGCACCTGGCCGCCAACACCGTTCCGGCACTGGTGCTCGGGTTCCTGGTCACCCTGGCGGGGATGTCGCGGTTCGTCTGGGCCACCGCGATCATCTGGATCGTCGGCGGGTTCGGGACCTGGCTGATCGGTGACCTCGGCTGTGGGCTGGAGACCAACCACATCGGCGCGTCCGGGCTGATCTTCGGCTGGTTGGCGTTTCTGCTGGTGTTCGGGTGGTTCACCCGCCACGTCTGGTGGATCGTCACCGGCATCGTCGTGCTGTTCGTGTACGGCGGCGTGCTCTGGGGGGCCGTTCCGGAACTGAACCGCTGCGGCGGGGTGTCCTGGCAGGGGCATCTGTGCGGTGCGATCGCTGGGGTGCTGGCCGCCTATTGGCTGTCCGGACCGGAACGTAGCGCGCGCGAACGCAAGAAGGCGGGCCCGCTGCCCGGTCTGCGGTCATGAGCGACCGCTTCGCCCCGATCGGGATCTTCGACTCCGGGGTGGGTGGGCTCACGGTCGCCCGCTCGATCATCGACCAGCTGCCCGACGAGGCGATCGTCTACGTCGGTGACACCGCCAACGGGCCGTACGGGCCGTTGAGCATTCCCGAGATCCGGGCGCATGCGCTGGCCATCGGTGACGACCTGGTCGAGCGCGGGGTCAAGGTGCTCGTGATCGCATGCAACACCGCGTCGTCGGCGTGCCTGCGCGATGCCCGGGAACGCTACGACGTGCCCGTCGTCGAGGTCATCCTGCCGGCCGTGCGGCGCGCGGTGGCCACCACCCGGACCGGGCGCATCGGTGTCATCGGAACCCAGGCGACCATCGCCTCGTCGGCCTACCAGGACGCCTTCGCCGCCGCCCGCGACATCGAGGTCACCGCGGTGGCATGCCCCCGGTTCGTCGACTTCGTCGAGCGCGGTGTCACGAGCGGACGCCAGGTGCTCAACCTGGCCGAGGGCTACCTGGAACCGTTGCAGCGGGCCGAGGTCGACACGTTGGTGCTGGGCTGCACGCACTATCCGTTGCTATCCGGCCTGATTCAGCTGGCCATGGGGGAGTCGGTGACGCTGGTGTCCTCCGCCGAGGAAACCGCCAAGGACGTGGTGAAGGTGCTCACCGAGCAGGACCTGCTGCGTCCGCACTCGGACAAAGCGGGTGCCGGCGGCCGCCGCATCTTCGAGGCGACCGGCGACCCGGAGGCGTTCCTGGCTCTGGCGGCCCGCTTCCTCGGGCCGGCACTCACCGGCGTGCGTCCCGTCCGGCGTCACGTCGGCACGCCGAAGTGATTCTCGAATCGAAACCCGTGATGTTTTCCTCTTCAGGCAACTGGGCATGGCAAGCTGGTGGTTGTGCGAATCACCGTTCTCGGTTGCTCCGGCAGTGTTGTCGGGCCTGATTCGCCGGCGTCTGGCTACCTGCTGACGGCCCCGGACACCCCGCCGCTGGTGCTCGATTTCGGCGGCGGAGTTCTCGGCGCGCTCCAGCGCTACGCCGACCCCAACGAAGTCCACGTCCTGCTCTCGCATCTGCACGCCGATCACTGCCTGGATCTTCCCGGCCTGTTCGTGTGGCGGCGTTACCACCCCTCGCCGGCCAGGGGTCGCGGCATCATGTACGGCCCCAGCGACACGTGGACACGGCTGGCGGCGGCGTCCTCGCCGCTGGGTGGTGAGCTCGACGACTTCTCCGACATCTTCGAGATCCGGCACTGGTCGGATGGTCAGCCCGTGCAGTTCGGTGCGCTCACCGTCCTGCCGCGCCTGGTGAGCCATCCGACGGAGTCGTTCGGCATGCGCTTCACCGACCCATCCGGCGCGACCCTGGTCTACAGCGGTGATACCGGCGTCTGTGAATCCCTGGTCGAGTTGGCCAGGGGCGCGGACACGTTCCTGTGCGAGGCGTCCTGGACCCACGGCCCGGACCGCCCGCCACATCTGCACTTGTCGGGTACCGAGGCCGGGCAGATAGCGAAACGCGCCGGCGTCGGTGAGCTGTTGTTGACCCACATCCCGCCGTGGACGTCGCGCGAGGATGTCATCAGCGAGGCCAAGGCGGAGTTCGACGGACCGGTGCACGCGGTGGTGTGCGGCGAGACCATCGACGTCCGCCGGCCCTGAGCGTCCCCGGCCGGCCGCGAGCGTGCACTAGCCGCACCCTCGGTTCGTCCCCGCCACGCGTTAGGGTTGCCCGGTGTCCCGACGACAAGACGGCAGGCTCGATGACGAGCTACGGCCGGTAGAGATCACCCGCGGCTTCACCGCCCACCCGGCCGGTTCAGTCCTCATCACCTTCGGCCAGACCCGGGTGATGTGCACCGCCAGCGTCACCGAGGGCGTGCCCCGCTGGCGCAAGGGTTCCGGGCAGGGCTGGCTGACCGCCGAGTACGCGATGCTGCCCGCCGCGACCCACACCCGCTCCGACCGCGAGTCGGTCAAGGGCCGCCTCGGTGGTCGTACCCAGGAGATCAGCCGACTGGTCGGGCGGTCCCTGCGCGCCTGCATCGATCTGGCTGCGCTGGGCGAGAACACGATCGCGATCGACTGCGATGTGCTGCAGGCCGACGGCGGCACGCGCACCGCGGCGATCACCGGCGCTTACGTCGCGCTGTCCGACGCAGTGACCTATCTGGCGGCCGCGGGCCGGCTGTCCGACCCGCGCCCGCTGTCGTGCGCCATCGCCGCGGTCAGCGTTGGCGTGGTCGACGGCCGGGTGCGCGTCGACCTGCCCTACGAAGAGGACTCCCGCGCCGAGGTCGACATGAACGTGGTCGCCACCGACACCGGCACGCTCGTCGAGGTCCAGGGCACCGGTGAGGGCGCGACGTTCCCGCGCTCGACACTGGACAAGATGCTCGACGCCGCACTAGGCGCATGCGAGACGCTGTTCACGGTGCAGCGTGAGGCGCTGGCGCTGCCGTATCCCGGCGTGTTGCCGGACGGACCGCCGTCGAAGAAGGCGTTCGGCTCGTGACGTCGGCGCTGGTGCGGCCCGGCGCCGGCGCGTGACGACCGTCCTGGTCGCCAGCCGCAACGCCAAGAAGCTGGCCGAACTGCGCCGAGTCCTCGACGCCGCCGGCGTTGCCGGGCTGACGCTGGTATCGCTCGACGATGTGCCCCCGTTTCCCGAAGCCCCGGAGACCGGCGCCACCTTCGAGGAGAACGCGCTGGCCAAGGCGCGCGACGGGTACGCGGCCACCGGCCTGCCCACTGTCGCCGACGATTCGGGACTGGAAATCACAGCGCTCAACGGCATGCCGGGGGTTCTTTCGGCGCGATGGGCTGGACGACAGGGCACGCCGGATGCCGATGTCGCCAACTACGAACTGCTGCTGGCGCAGCTGCGTGACGTGCCCGACGATCGGCGCTCGGCGGCCTTCGTGTCGGCCTGCGCTCTGGTCCACGGACCGGCCGACACCGACAGCACGGTGGTGCGGGGACAGTGGCCCGGGATGTTGGCGCGGGAGCCGCGGGGAGACGGCGGATTCGGCTACGACCCGGTGTTTATCCCGGACGGTGAAACCCGCAGTGCCGCCGAGTTGAGCCCGGCAGAGAAGGACGCCGCATCGCATCGCGGCCGGGCGCTCACGCTGCTGCTGCCGGCGCTACGCACTCTCGCCGGCTGAGACACCGCCACGCATCCGGGGCAGCTGCTGGGTGATGATGCTGGGGTGGGGCGGCGTAGCGTCCGGGCGGCGCACCCCGGCATCCTGATCGCCGTTCTGGCGGCCGCCGGAATCAGTGTGTCGCTGATGCAGACGTTGATCATCCCGCTGGTTCCCGAGCTGCCAGCGCTGCTGAACACCAACCCCGCCAATGCGTCATGGGCGATCACGGTGACGTTGTTGACCGCCGCTGTGACGACACCGGTGTTCGGCCGGCTCGGCGACCTGTACGGCCCTAAGCCGATCCTGATGATCTGCGCGGTGGCGCTGACGCTCGGGTCGCTGGTCGCGGCGACGACGAGTTCGCTAATGCCGTTCATCGTCGGGCGCGGTCTGCAGGGGCTCGGCATTCCGATCATCCCGCTGGCCATCAGCGTCCTGCGCGCGGCGGTGCCGGCCGAGCGGGTCGGCTCGGCGATGGGATTGATCAGTGCCTCGCTGGGGGTGGGCGGCGCGCTGGGTCTGCCGTTGGCAGCCCTGATCGCCGGGCATGCCGACTGGCACGCGCTGTTCTGGTTCGCCACCGGTCTCGGCGTGTGCACGCTGCTGCTGGTCGTTGTTGTGGTGCCCCGGATCCCGGCCAGCTCGGTGGGCCGGCTCGACCCGCTGGGGACGCTGTTGCTGGCGATCGGCCTGGTGACGTTGTTGCTGGCGATCTCCAAGGGCTCGGCCTGGGGGTGGACCAGTGCGACCACCGGGACACTGATCGGCACGTCGCTGGTGGTGTTCGCGGTGTTCGCTCGCTGGCAATTTCACACCGCCTCGCCGGTGGTCGACCTGCGCACGACACTGAACCGCCCGGTGCTAAGCACCAATATCGCTTCGGTGGCAATCGGTTTCGCGATGTTCGCCATGTCGCTGATCGGTCCGCAGATCCTCGAGATGCCCGCCGCGACCGGGTTCGGCCTCGGGCAGTCGATGCTGCTCGCGGGTCTGTGGATGGCTCCCGGCGGCCTGGCGATGATGATCGCCGCGCCCATCGCCGCCCGGATCGCCGACCACCGCGGACCGAGGTTCACCTTGATCGTTGGCGGCCTGCTGATCGCCGGTGCCTATGCGGCGGGCTTCTTCCTGCTGACCAGTCCGGCGCATGTCATGGTGTTCAACGCCCTCATCAGCCTGGGCGTCGGGTTCGCCTACGCATCCATGCCTGCGCTGATCAACGCGGCGGTGCCGATATCGGAAACGGCCGCGGCCAACGGCGTCAACGCGCTGGCGCGCTCGCTGGGCACCGCCGTGTCAAGCGCGGTGATCGGTGCGGTATTGGCCACGATCACGACGTCGTACGCCGATCATGCAGTGCCGTCGCTGGCCGCATTCCGGACGGCGGTCCTGGTGGCCGCAGCCGTGGCCGGGCTCGCCGTCGCCATCGCCCTCACCATCCCGACCCCCGCCCGGCCCGAGGCCGCCGCCGCGGACGTCAGATCCGAGGATGCCGACGAAGGCGACGCCCTTATCAGAGGCCGAAGCGGGTCTTGAGCTCGCGGGTCTGCACCTGCTCGACGATGATGCCCAGCAGCGGGACGGTGCCGGCCAACAGCACGCCGATGGTCTTGGCGATCGGCCAGCGGACCTTCACCGCCAGGTTGGCGGTGAACAACAGATAGATGAAATACACCCAGCCGTGCACCACGCCGATCCACGTCGGCGGGTTGTCCACTTTCACGACGTAGCGCAACACGATCTCGTAGCACAGCGCGATCAGCCAGACGCCGGTCGTCCACGCCAGAATTCGGTAGCCCAACAGCGCATTGCGCAGCTTCTCGATGGGCACGGTCGGCTGGGCGTGCGCTTCGGGGGTCTCGGGTGCACTCATGCGGTGGTCCTGTTCTGGTTCTCGGACTCGGCCTTGTCGGCCTCGGCCAGCTCGGCGAGATAAGCGTTGTATTCACGCATTACGGGGTCGACATTGGCATCGGCGGATGGCGCTGGCGCCGTTGGCCGTTCGGGCAGCAGCCCCGCGGGGATCTCGGTGATCGAGTCGGTGGCCGACGGGGGCTCGGGTGGGGCATCCTCGTAGCGGACGAACTTGCGGTAGGCGTACACACAGAAGCCGGCGAACATCGGCCACTGCAGGGCATAGCCCAGGTTCTGGAAGCTGCCCGACGTCGACTCGAATCTGCTCCACTGCCACCAACCCAGGGCCAGGCAGCCGCTCGCGGCGATCATCACGAGGATGATCAGCCCGAATCGGCGCCGGCGGGTGGTAGACACCCCACGACGGTACCGCGAGCTGACGCGTGATCTCACCTTCGGCGGGGCCGCCCGCGCCGTCCGACTTGGGACGATGAAACTCGAGCCGGCCAGCCCGTGCCCAAGCCGGCGCGGCGCGGCGCGGCGCTAGACTTCTCCCGTCGCGGGCGTGATGGAACGGCAGACATGCCGGCTTTAGGTGCCGGTGCTCGAGAGAGCGTGAGGGTTCGAATCCCTCCGCCCGCACTCATGTGAAGGGTGCGTTCTGCGGTCGCCCGACTCCCTCGATGTGGCTCGTGTCACACTGCGCCTCGTTGTCGTCGCAACTCACCTAGTCGATCTAGCTAAATCGCTAGCGTCACTAACTTTGTGTTACTACTGTCGGATGTAGTGCGGCAACGGCGAGCGGAGACCGATGTGATCGAGTGGGGCAGGGTCGTCTACGTCGTGTTCTTCGTGGTGGCCGCGGTGTGGCTGTGCTGGACGGCTGAAGGTTCAGCCCCTGACAAAAACGGGAGTCCCCATGATTGACCCGGTTATGACCTCGATCGACCTCATCCGCTACGCCATCGGCGACCAGGTGCGCGCGCTCGGCGGCGACGACGTCGACGTGGATCGGATCGCCACCTCGGCCGCGTACGCCGTGTTTATCGGCGCGGCCGCCGACGCCATGCGCGGTTGATTTACGCTGCCGCCGCTGTGCTCGTGAGAGCGGCCGACGTGTATTCGCTGCGATAGTGCTCAGCATGAAAAGGTTGGCTGTTTACGTCTGCTTGCCATGTTGATCAATTCTTGGGCGTCAGATCCAGGAGGTGTCGCGCAGCAACGAATCGGGCTCTCTGGCTGGCGGACTCGGGTAGGCAAGCGTTCGGGCATCCACGCCACTCATGAAATCCACGTGCCGGGGCGGCGGCCACGGGATTGATCTTGACTCTCCAGCTAAGGTATCAATATTAACTGAAGCGGCGTTGGTCCGTCGACGCAGGGGAGAGGCGAGGTGTGCTGGTGAGCATCGACACCCTGGTGTGGATCGCGAAGTCGATTCCGGCGGATAGCTGGCTGATCCTGTCGCTTCTCTCGGGCGCTGTTGTGGTCGGGCTGCACTCCGTGTTCGCCCATCTCGGAGAGCCCGACGGCACTGCCGACACCGGAGAAACCGTCGACGATCAGAAGATGTCAGGGCGCTGACGGGGACGGCCGGAGTGGCCGGCCCGAATCCTGCTGACTCGCAGGCTCAGATCATCTCCCTGGCGGTGAGCCACCGCATGATCGGCCAGCCGGCAAACACCGGCAGCCAGCACGTCAGTACCCGATAGAGCAGCACCGAGGGCACCCCGACGGCAGCGGGCACTCCGAAGGCGGCGAGCCCACCGATGAGCGCCGCCTCCACCGCACCCACACCGCCGGGGGTCGGCGCGGCCGACGCCAGGGTGCCGCCGACCATCGTCACCACGGTCACCGTGACGAACGTCGTGCCACCACCGAACGCCTCGACACTGGACCACAGTGCCAGCGCAGCGCCGAGAGTGGTTGCGGCGCAACCCAGGACGATCAGGGCCAGCCGCTTGGGCTCACGCATCAACTCGAGCAGCTCGCCGCCGACCTCCTTGAGTTTCGGGCGCAGCGCGGTGCCCAGCCAACGGCGCAGCCGGGGGACGAACAGCACGGTTCCCAGTGCGCCCAGGGCGACACCGCCGATCAGATAGAGCAGCGTGGCGTCGGGCACGAAGTGCGACAGGTCGGCCGACGCGCCGGCGGCGACGCTGAAGAAGATGAGCAGTGCTACGTGGGTGATCACCTGCACCGACTGCTGCAGCGCCACCGCTGCGGTGGCGCGCAGGGTGCCCAGCCCGCCCTTCTGCAGGAAGCGGGTGCTCAGTGCCAGACCACCGACGCCGGCCGGGGTGGTGGTGGCGGCGAAGGTGTTGGCGAACTGCATGATGACCAGGTTGCGAAAACTCACCATGCCCGACGCGCACGCCCACAACGCCGCGGCCGCACCGACATACGTCAGCGCCGAGACCGCTAGACCGAGCAGCGCCCACCACCAGTTCGCGGTGCGCAGCTCGCTGAAGAAGGTCGGCACCGTGCTGATGAACGGATAGGCGACGTACACCAGCGCCACCAGCAGTACCAGCTGGATCACCTGCTTGCGGGTGAAGCGGGTGATGGTCTCCGCCTTGATCTCCGCAGCCCCGGTCTGGCGCTTCACCTCGTCGCGTGCCGCGCTCATCACAGCCTTGGGATCGTCGACCGTTTTACGGATCCGGGCGGGTAGCGCCGCCCTGGTGAGTCGCCGGGAGGCACTGAGCACGGTGTCCTTGCCGAGTGCCTCGACGGCCGCGCTCACGGCCGCTTCGGCGCCGAACCGGTCGGTCGTGGTCACCAGCAGCTGGGCGATGTCGGACTGGAGTTGCTCCTCGGTCGCCCCGTATTCGGAGTTGCCGAAGCCGCCGAACAACACCTTGCCCGACTCGACGGTCATCGCCTTCAAGCGCAGGTCGCCATGCGAGATCTGATGGCGATGCAGCACACCCAGCGCTCCCCACACCGGCGCCACCAAACCGTCGAGGGAGCTGTCGCCGACCGGCGTCCCCACCGGTGGCGTGTGCGCGTACAGCGTCCAGCCGCGCTCCAGAGCGGCGACGGCCATCGTGGTGGTGTTGGACACCCCGAGATCACCGACGGCGATCGTCATCAACGCCCGATGCTCGACGGCGCGCCGCATCGAGGCCTGCAGCGGTGCGGTCTCGGCGCCGCGCAAGATGAGCCAGCGCCAGAATTGGCGCATAGCCCCGCCGCTGCGCTGGTTGGGTCCGTACATTTCGACGACGACGCGAGCATCGGTGTCATCGGTGGCCGACAGCTCAAGGGGGCCATGCCCGGCGGGGCGCACCACCGTCATCGCGGTCACCAGGAAGGCGCGTCGCGACAACGCCCGTACCGCGCCGTCGAGGGGCACCTCCAGTGCCGGTGTGCCCACCACCCACACCGTCAGCGCACCGACGAACCAGCCCACCGCCAGGCCGAGCAGTGAGCGGGCCGGCACCACCGCGCTGACCACCAGGTGGATCGGGACGAACGCGAGCAGCAGCGTCCACCACCACCGGCGCCAGCGCGACGGCAGCCACGGACCCGACACGGTCAGCACGGCGGCCAGCATCGCGATCCAGCGGGGGTCGTCGAGGAACTGCGACAGCGTCGTCGAGAGCCGCTCGGAGAGGTCGAAGTGCCAGCGCGGTGCGGCGATGCCGTTGCCCGAGATGGACAGGGAGAACACCGCCAGGAATGCTGCGGCGGCGTAGGCGGCGAACAACTTCCACTGCCGGGCGGCGATCAGACCGATCAGGATCATGAAGGGCAACGCCAGGATCGCCAGGCCGTAGGCAAGGTAGACCAGATTGGACTGGGTCGGGGTGAGCACTCCGACGATCCGGGACACCGATTTCTCCAGGCCCACCCAGTCGTTGCGGGTGATCAGGGAGCTGGTGACCACCACCACCAGGACGACGGTCGCCAGGCTGAGCCGCACGATGTCATTGGTGCGGCGGGTCAGCGGTTGCAGCACGTTTCCCGAGACGGCAACCTCACGCCCGTCTATTCGCATTGCTGACCATTCCCTGTACGACTGTCGGTGCCGCTTCGGCTGCGGCTGCGGCCAAACCTATCCCGAGTTTCGGGCCTCGGGACTCATTGGCGCCCGTGTGCGCGGGTCAGCCGAACCCGGTCAGACGAAGCCGATGTAACCCAGCAGGGCGGCCGCGCCCACCACGATCAGGGGGTTGGTGTCGGTGCGGACGAAGATCAGCGTCGCGACGCCGGTGATCAGATACGCCCGCCAGTCGTGGTCGGCGGCGCGGCTCATCACCAGCGAACTCGCCAGGATCAAGCCGACGGTCAGGGGGGCGAACCCCTTCTCCACCGCGGCGCGCAGCTTCGACTTCTCCGCCTTCTGCCACGAGACGGTGATCAAATACATCAGCGTTGCAGCGGGCACGATCATCGCCACGGTCGCGACCACGCCCCCGAGAATCCCGCCGAGGACACCGGCGACGCCGAGCCCGGCCGCGTAGCCCACCAGCGCCACGATCAGGATGCTGGGTCCCGGGGCGGCCTGCGAGATCGAGAAGACGTCGGCGAACTGTGAGTTGGTCAGCCAGTGGTGCCCGGTGACCGCCTGCAGGTGCATGTCGGGCAGGACGGTGTTGCCGCCGCCGATCGACAGCAGCGACAACGAGCCGAACATGCCGATGAGGGCCAGGAAGGTCTTCATGCCTGTGCGCGCTTCCGGGGCCACGCCCAGATCAGGCTCAACGGCGCCAGGATCGCCAGCGTCTCCAGCAGTGGCCAGCGCAGCACTCCGTTGATCACGAACGCCGCCGCGAAGAACACGATGGGCACCATGCCGGTGAGGCATTTCTTGCCGGTCTTGATCACCATCGTCAGGGTCAGCGCCACAGCAGCGGCCGAAGCCCCGTGCAGAGCCCCCTTGACCGCCGGTATCTCCTTGAAGGTGAAGTAGACGAAAGCCAGCGCCAGCACGATCGAGACGGGGACCAGGCACAGCCCGACCAGGGCCGAGATCGCTCCGGGGATACCTTTGAGCTTGGCACCGACGAAGACCGCCAGGTTCACCTGGTTGGCGCCGGGCACGATCCGGCACATGGTCATGGCGCTGAGGAACTCCTGTTCACCCATCCACTTCTTCTGGGCGACGACCACCTCCCGCGACCACGCCGAGAGGCCACCGCCGAACGACGCCAGCGCGATGTGGTTGAAGGTCAGTGCGATCTCCAGCAGCGAGACCTTCGCCACGGTGGGTGCGGGCTCACTCATGGACCAGGTCGTTGTCGTGCGGGAAGTCGTCTTCTTCGGGGGGCCGGTTCTGCTCCAGCGGATCCGGCGGCTCGTAATGGTGCGAGATGTCCCAGTCGCTGGTGAAGACCTCCCGCAGCCGGCTGACGACTTCGGGATCGTCGATCGTGATGCCCAGTTCCCGGCGCAGGTCGAAGGCGCTGCGGTCGATGTTCATCGAGCCGACCAGGGCGCTGACGTCGTCCACGATCAACAGCTTGGCGTGCACCCGCAGGTTCTTCTGCTTGCGGACCTTGACTCCGAACCTGCCCAGCGTGCGCAGCGATGCGAAGGTGTCGAGGATGTCCCACTCGCTGATGCCGTGTTTGCCGCCGCAGAGCACCTTGACCTTGACTCCGCGGTGCGCCGCCGCCGCGATGTGGTCGAGGATGACGGCGTCCACATATTTCGGGTGCTGGATGTAGAGGCGCCGCTGCGCGGTGTCGATGAAGCGCGCCATGTGGTAGCGCGAGTTCGAGTTGCTCCAGAGCAGACCCTCATAGGTCGGGGGAGTGAAGTCGCGATGTTGCCAGTCGGCGTTGAACACCTCGACGATCTGCGCCACGTGCAGCGGATCCTGGGTGACGATTCCGTAGTCGCGGGTCAGGGTGAAGTACTTTGCCATCAGGTTGTACGTGGCGACCATCGCCGCCTTCTCGTCGACCACGATCGACTTTTCATGCGTGACATAGAATTTCGGGCTCGACCACTGGACGTCGATGCCGGCGGCCTTCAATTGCTCATAAGTCTCGTCATTAGCCCGGTCGCCCCCGGACCGCTGTGGGTTCAGCATGACCCGCACGTCGACCCCGGCCTTTTTGCGGTCGATCGCGGCCTCGAGCAGGCTCGGCTCAGTGAAGGTGAATTGCTTTATCAGCAGCGAGGTTTGCGCGCTCGACATGAACTCGCGGACCGGGTCCAAACCGTCGTCGGGCTCGACGATCAGGCGCGGGGGATTAGCAGGCATAAGACCCGGATGCTAGCACCGCAACCTCGGTAACAGTTTGCCGTTAAGTGAATGTTGGGCGCGTCGTCGCCGAGCGTTGCCGCCGGTGTCAGGGCGCCGGTTGGTCAGGCTCGGCCTGGCCCAACAGTGCACCGCTGAGGGCGCCGGCGGCGTACATCTCGTGCAGGCGGCGTAGGAACGCCAGCCGTCCGGTGCCGGGGTCCTCGGGCGAGGGACCCAGCCCGCCCGCTTGCACACCCTGCCCGGGTGCGGCTGGAGCGACGTTCTGCGCCAGCAGATATTGGCTGTCGAAGGCATTGAGGGCCGGGCCCGTGACGGCAGTGGGATCACCCGGCGCCGATGGAACAGCGTTCTGGCCCAGGATCAGCCCCGGTGCGTAACCGGCAAGGTCGGGCAGCCCGAGCGGGCCGGCCGGCTGCGCGCCGCTCTGTGCCAGCGCGGTGCCGACACCCGCCACGGGCGGCGCTGATCCGGCTGGCGGCGCGGTCGCCGGATCGACGATCACCGGATCCGCCGGGGACGGGTCGGCGACCGCCGGCGACGGCCACGCAAGCATGACGCCGGCTACCAGTGTCGCGGCCAGCGGCACCATCGGCCTACGTTGTGTCATCGCGACTGCCTCCCGCCGGATCCGCTCCTCGTCGACACGGTAGTACGCGACGAGCGCCGGGCCGGCGGATTTTCGATCAGGCCGGCGGAGGCGGCGGCAGAAGCGCAGGATCGGCCGACGCGGCGGGCAGCGCCGGATCCGGTGGCGGCGGTGAATCGGGCAGGAACTGCTCGGGTCCGGCCGGGATGTTGGTGCCGGGTGGGGGTGCGGTCCCGGGCAGCGGCTGGCCGAGTTGGTCGGCAGGCATGCGGCCCAGGGCGCCGTGAAGCATCGCGTGGACGCCCTTGTAGGCATCGACTCGGGCGAACGGTCCGGGAACACCAGGGGCAAGCTGATACGGCGACGTCTGGTCCGGTGTGGGCACGCGGTAGTTCTGCGGCATCAACATCTGAGCGCCGTCAAGGATGTCGACGCTTGGCGGCGAGGCTGGGGCCGTGCCGGCCACGGCCGGGGTCGGCGTCTGGCCGAGCAGCAGTTGCTGGCCGGCATCGCCCGCGATGTAGTTCGCGAACCCGTTGAGCGAGTCCGAGATTGCCGCCTGCGGGGGCAGCAGTCCCTGCGCAGGTGGCGGCGGCGCGGGGTCGACGGGTAGGGCCGGGTCGACCGGCGGCGGGTCGGCGACGGCGGTCGCTGTCGCTGCGACCGCCGCCCCGACCGTCAGCACGGCCGCCGCCGCACCCGTGATGAGTGTTCTGTTCAGAAGGTGCATCAGGGCGTCAGAACACCTTGGCGATGCCGTAGTAGGCGACGATGTCGTCGGCATCGGTACCCGAACTGGTCAGCACCGCGTACGAGCGCAGCGTCGATGCGCCGACGCAGTTGTCGATCTTGATGTGGATGTCCTTGAGGGTGACGCGGGCCGACGTGCCCTTGAACGACTTCTTGTCGACAACCACGTTGGTGATGGTTCCCGGCCGGGGATCGACCTCGATCTGCCCCTGGACGGGGAAGCTGATCGTTCCGGGTAGCGACAAGCCCGAGCTGCTGAGGCTGGCGTTACCCAAGCTGGCGCCGACCGAGCCGATGAGCTTGACCTTGTCCATCTCGACGCCGCAGCCGATCTGGTAGCCGGCCTCAAGTGTTCCCCCGGCAACCGAGCCGGTGGTGGTGCCGGTGAAGGTGCCACCGACCACCCAGTCACGCGAGGACAGCGACGTGGTCAAAGGTGCTACCGGCAGCTGGATCTCGTCCTTGGCGACGACCGTCAACGTCCGGCCGTCCGGGGTCTTCGCGATTCCCGGGACTCCGGACGCGACGGCGCCGTTGTCTGGTGGGGGCGGGGGAGCGCCGGCGTCAGAGACCGGCACCGTGGGGTCGGCCGGCGGATCGGCCAACGCGAGCGGAGCCGCTCCCATCGGGATCAGCAGGCAAACTGCGGCCGCGGTGGCAAAGCGATGCAACATGTCGTGTCGGCGCCTTCCGTCTGAAACTCACTGGTGGTATTTCTGGGCAAATCATCGATCGAGGGGGTGTTCGCGCGGTGAGCACAGCGGCAACGCGCGGCACCTTCGAAATTGCTCCACCGGAACCCTCGCTAAAGGCTTCGGGTGGTGCGGATCGGCTGCCCCTCAACCCACTTCGCCGGTGGGCAGCCGATCCACGAGAACGACAGTATGGAGTTGTAACTAAACGGCTTTGGTAACGCCGAGATAGGTCACCACGTCGTCGGTGTTGTCGGTCGAGCTAGTCAGTGTCGCGTAGGAGCGGATGAAGGACTGCCCCGCGCAACCGTCGATCTTGATGCGGAATCCGGTGATCGACACCCGCGGGTTGGTGCCCTTGAACGACTTCTTGCCTACCGGAACGATGTTCACGACACCGGGCTTGAGGTCGATCTTCATCTGGTAGGCCGCTGAGAGCCCGAGGGTGACCGGCAGCAGCGAGCCGTTCACGAAGGGGATGCCGACGCCGGGGGTGATGCCGCCGGTGGCGATCGACTCGATGTCGTCCTGGATGATGCCGCAGCCGATCTGGTAGCCGGCCTCCAAGGTGCCGCCGGCCAGTTTAGTGTCGCCCGAACCCGTCACCGATCCGGTGAAAGTTCCGTCGACCAGGTACTCGCGAGACCAGGGGGAGTTCGTCAGGGAAGCCACCGGCTCCATGGACTCGTCCTTACCGGAGACGTTGAGCACCCACCCATCGGGGGTGTTGAGCACACCGGCCGGACCTGAGGGTACCGGCCCGGCCGGTCCGCCGGGCGCCGGGACGGCGTTGGCGACGGGCGCCACATTGGGGTCGGCCGGCGGGTCGGCCAGCGCGATAGGAGCCGCTCCTGTCGGGACCAGCAGGCATAATCCGGCCAGTGCGGCAAAGCGTTTCAACATGTCGTGTTGGCGCCTCTCGTCGTCGGTGTCCACGGTGTCGTTCGGTGGAATCATTGAGTCGGCGAGTGTCGCAATGGTAAACACCCCACCAACAGTTCCCGCCGGATTGCCATCTACCGGGCGTCATTTCGTTATGCGGTTGATGCAAGCGGCTTGTCGTCCTGGACGTCCCGGGTCCGATGGGTGCCGGGGTGCAGATGACATCGGATGGATCCCCCGGCGGTGCTCGGTGTTGGTCGCCCGTTCACCATTCGGACAGCAGCCCGACCGATCATGGCTTGGCCTGACCCTGAGGAGCCCTGAGGCTGCGGGTCCGCTTAGGCCTGGTTAGGAACTACTTCCAGCCGGACGGTTCGGGGGAGCCACGTTTCAAGGAAGCCCACGACCCAGGAGGAAGCGATGAAATCGTCACGGACATACGCCCGCACGTTGGCGGCCGCGCTGATGGCGTCCGGGCTGACGGTGCTCGCGATACCCAATGCCTCCGCCGATCCGGACGCGCAGACCGAATCTCCTGCTCCCACATCAGACCCCGCCCCGGTCAACGTGTCGGCGGCGACGCCGCCGGACGGCCCGGACATCGGTGCAGTGGCCGACGCATGCAAGCAGTTCGGGGCCGCCCTGGACTTCGCGGCCACGCACTACGAGGACTTCGCTTACGCCACCGCGGGCAGCGGGAACAACGTGAACTATCAGGATCCGAGCGTTGTCGACTCGAATGTCCTGGGCCGCACAGCCTTACGGGAGGCTGCGGCCGCCGGTTTGGCGGCAGCGTCGACGCCGGGGTTGCCCGGTGACGTTGCGGCACCGATGCGCTCGTGGTCATTGCATGCCACAAAGCTCCTTGTGATCATGGGAGTTCGCGGCGGTGGCGACTCATTGAACTCAACCGCCGACGATATGAACACCGACGCCAACAATGCGCAGATGGCCTGCGCGCTGAACGGCGCCCGAGCCTAGTAGCGGACGGGTCGCTCGAATCGCTGCCCGACGAAATTTCCCAGCCCGACGAAATCGGCCCCCTCCTTGCGGAGGGGGCCGATTCCTGTTGGGGGACTGGACTAGCCGCCGTCGCCGCCGGTACCCCCCTTGCCGGGCGTGGATCCCAGCGACCCGCCGCCGAGCTGGCCGGGCTTGCCGCTGGTGGAGCCGCCCTTACCGCCGGTGCCGCCGTTGCCGCCCTTGCCACCGTTGAGCACGCTGGTGCCACCGTTAGCTCCGTTGCCGCCCTTACCGCCCGAACCGGTGGACGCGCCGGTGCCGCCGGTGCCGCCGTTGCCGCCGGCGCCGCCGCTGATCGCGCCGAAACCGCCTTTGCCGCCGGTGCCGCCGGTGCCGCCGGTCGCTCCGGTCGCGCCCTTGCCGCCGCTGCCGCCGCTACCGCCGTTGTTGCCGCCCAGGCCGCCGGCACCGCCGCTACCGCCCGAGCCACCGGTGGTGGCGCCTGCGCCGCCGTCGCCACCGGCCGCGCCGGAGCCGCCATTGCCGGTCAGGCCACCGGTACCACCGGAGCCACCGGAGCCACCATTACCGCCCGCGCCGGTCCCCCCCACACCACCGGAGCCACCGGTTCCGCCCGCGCCGCCGCTACCGGCGACCCTGCCGCCGGTTCCGCCGGTTCCGCCGCTGCCGCCGTTGCCGCCGGTCGCGGTGCCGGCGCCACCCGTGCCGCCGGAGCCGCCGGCGCCACCCGCGGCTGAGCCGTACTGGCCGCCGTTGCCGCCGTTGCCGCCGTTGCCGCCGTCGGTTCCGGCCGCTCCGCCGCTGTACCCGCTACCACCGTTGCCGCCGGCACCCGCGCTGCCGCCACCCACGACCGGCAGGCTGGCTGCGTTGCCGCCGTTGCCGCCGTTGCCGCCGGCCGTGCCGGCCGTCGTGCTGGCGCCGCCGTCGCCGCCCTTGCCGCCGCTACCAGCGAAAAGTCCTGCGCTGCCGCCATTTCCGCCGTCACCGCCGGCGATACCCTTACCGCCGTTGCCCCCGCCGCCGCCGAACAATGCACCGGAGCTGGATGCGCCGGCGAACAAGCCGCCGTTGCCGCCGTTTCCACCCTTACCGCCGTTGATGTCAGCACTCAGGGCATCGCCGCCGTTGCCGCCATTACCGAACAGGCCGGCGCTGCCGCCGTTTCCACCGTTGTAGCCGTTTCCGCCGTTACCCATCAGCAGGCCGCTCTTGCCGCCGTTGCAGGCCGCGCTGGCGCACTGCGTATCGGCAGCGCTGTAGCTGTAGCCGTTGCCGATGAGCAGACCACCGTTGGGATGCTCGGCAGTGCCGTTGCTGACGAAGATCGACACGAAGTCGGCGACCGGGTTGCCGGTGGCCGAGGCGGCCAGTCCGGCCACAGTCGCGGTGGACTTGCCCGACAGCGTGCTCAGGCTGGTGCAGCTGGTCGAGCCGATCTCGCACTCGGCCGACGCCAGCCTGATGGCCGATGCGGTGCTCTGCTGGGGTGTATCGGTGATGGCGAACAAGACGCCCGCGCCCACCATCGCCGCACCGGCGACGCCCGTCGTGACGAAGCTCGGCGCTGCCACGCGTGGCGATTTCTTGCGGTGTTTGGACAAGATCGGAATTCCCTTCAAAAGAAGACGTTCCGCCGGCGATTGCGGCGAGTTGTCACTGCAGGAGAATCCAATGAGACAACCCTTACCCTGGACTGGCGCCCACTTGGCTCATTGCCGAACTTCATCCAAACGCCAACTGAACTCGAGCTTGCAGGACCGCCGTGAGGGCTACTTGCAGAGCTCGACGAGCCGATTGCTGGCCGCTTGGGCATCTTGGAGGCGAGCGGCCTGAGCAGGATCGGTGTTGGTTACACCGGCGAGCGCGTTCATCGAGATGTCCTGCAATCCCGCGGCGAAGCGGCGCATCGTCTCGGCCAACTCCGCCGGCGTCGCGGAACTGACATGGGCCAACAGGTAGGTCGCGCCCCCGGCCATCGCCAATCGGGCGTTGGCGGCAACACCTTGCACCGCCGCCGGGTCGCTGCCGGCGTCGGCGTGCGTCTGTAGCGACACCGCGGCACTCACGGTCCGGTAGGCGTCGCAGGCAGCGGCCTTCGGATCGCCGGGCTGCGACTCGACGCCGGCCGGCGGTGGCGTCGCCGGCATGGTCGGCTGCGGGCGCAGCACCGCCCAGCCAGCGGCGGCCACAGCGATCAGTGACAGCGTGAGAGCCGCTGGGCCCATCCAGCGCGGCGCCGATCTAAAGTCGTGGGCGGAGTGATGAGAAGCGGGCGACGCTTCCGGCTTCTGGGTCGGCTCCGGCATGCCAAGGATCCTAACCACGGCCGCTGGCAGCGCTGCGCGCGTAGGCTCCAAGACAAGATGACGGGTGCGACGACGTGATACCGCGGCTGCGGCGACTGGTTACTCACATGGTGGGGGCTGTCGTGGCGGTGGCGGGTGTCCTTATCGCCAGTCCGGCAGCCGTCGCCGACAGTTGCCCACCTGGGCATGCCACCAATCAGTACACCGGTCAGTGCTATCTGAAAGGCAGCGCTCCCACGATCAACGGCGTGCCGTGCGTGGCCAGCAATCTTGGCCTGTGCCAATCATTTCGGCAGAACCAGCAGCCGCCGCGCAAGCCCTACACGGCGATCGGCTAGGTGCGGGTCACTGTCCGGGTGATCAGTCGTTGCACCCAGTTGGGTGTCACCTGAGACATCGCGGCGAAGACCTGCGTCTGGCGTCCGACGGGGTAGTGCACCCTGGCCGGCCCGCGTCGTCGACGGGTGGCCGCGTACACCGCGGCGGCCACATCGCTCGGTTCAAGGTTCACCCCCAGGGACTTGGTGCTGCCGGTCTCGACACCGGCGGTCATGGCCGTCTTGACGAACAGTGGCCATATGGCCAGCACCCGGATCCCGTAGCGGCGCCACTCGAGCTCGAGTGCCTCGGTCAGCGCGCGCAGGGCGAACTTGGTGGCCGAGTAGGTGGCGAGTTCGGGCTGGCCGTAGATCGCCGACGCCGAGCACATGTTGACCACCTGGGCGTTCGGGGTGTCCCGCAGATAGGGGAACGCGGCGTGCAGCCCGGCCAACGCGCCGTAGAAGTTGATGTCGACCATCTGCCGGTGCGTGCTCAGCGCGACATCCTGGAAAGCGCCCGTCGTCAGCACCCCGGCGTTGTTGACCAGGATGTCCAGTTGTCCTGAGCTGCCGGTGAATTCGGCTAAGCGGACCGCCCATTGGTCGGCGTCGGTGACGTCGAGTCGCCCGACGACAACCTCGCCGCCGTGATCGGCGATCTCATCGCGGACGGCAGCCAAGCCGTCGAGGTCGATGTCGTAGGCGCCGACGCGGTACCCGTGTCGCGCAAACGTCAGGGCAATCGCCCGGCCGATGCCGGCCGCGGCGCCGGTGACGAAGACGGCCCCGGCCGGCACCGCTAGACCACTCTCAGCTTCGGTGGTGCGACCCGGGGCTGCGGATCGAGCCGGGTGTTGGCCGCCGCCATGGCGGTGTCGACGCGGGCGGCGGCACTCTGGCACGCGGCGGTGGCCTTGCGGCCAACGCCGTCGAGGTCGTCGGCGGCGTTGCGCAGATATGCGGTCACCGTCACCCGCAGGCGTTCGCCGGCGAAAGCCAGCCTCTTGCGGAACCGGTCGTCGACCGTCACGGTGACGTAGGGCAGTTCGAGCTTGATCATGTGCGCCTCCCAATGCCGTTGTGTCGAATGTAGACGACCGGCCCAGACATGCTGATCGCGTCGACGGGCCAGTGGCCGGCGTGCCGGCGTCGGCTCGGATCCGAGAACGGCCCGCTCAGTTCCAGCGATGGGACCGGCCCTGCTCGCGGTACCAGTCGATGAGGCCGGGATCGTCGATCGAGCGCGGGTCCAGCGACACGTCGGTGTGCCCCGCGAGGATCGCCGTGACCGGCACTTCGAGTTTCTTGCCGGTGCGGGTATGGGGGATCCCCGGCGCTTCGAGGATCTCGTCGGGCACGTGCCGTGGCGAGAGCTTGGTCCGGATCGCCGAACGGATGGTGGCGATCAGCTCGTCGTCCAGCCTGTGGCCCGGGGTCAGCGTGACGAACAGCGGCATCCAATAGGCGCCGTCCGGGCCGTCGACACCCAGCACGAACGCTTCGGCGACCTCGTCGAGCGCTTCCACCACCTCGTAGATGTCGGCCGAGCCCATCCGGATGCCGTGCCGGTTGAGCGTGGCGTCGCTGCGCCCGTGGATGATCAGCGAACCGGTCTCGGTCACCGTGACCCAGTCGCCGTGCCGCCACACGTTCGGGGGCGCGGCGCCGGTAGCGCCGTCCTCCCACTGGTGATCGAAATATGCTGCGCGGTAGCGGCTTCCATCGTCGTCGTTCCAGAAGCAGACCGGCATCGACGGCATCGGCGTGGTGATCACCATCTCGCCGACTTCGCCGATCAGCGGCTCGCGGCGCGGCGACCAGCTCTGCAGGGCCACCCCGAGGTATCGGGTGGTGAGTTCGCCGGCGACGCCGGGAACACCGGCCGTCCCGCCGGCGAAGGCCGTCACCACGTCGGTGCCGCCGCTGATCGAGGAAACCGTGACGTGCTCGCCGACCTCGTCGTGCACCCAGTCGAACAGATCCGCCGGCAGCGGCGAGCCGGTGCTGCCGATGGTGGCCAGCCGATGCAGGTCGTGGTCGGCGCCCGGATGCAGGCCGGCCTTGCGCCCGGCCTGCAGGTGTCCCGGGCTGGTACCGAAGTAGGTGACCTTCTCGTCTGCGAGGATCTGCCACAACCGATCGGCGTCGGGGTAGAGCGGGTGGCCGCTGTAGCAGATCACCGTCGCCCCGCACATCAGGCCGGCGATCCGGAAGTTCCACATCATCCAGCTCAGCGCCGTCTGCCAGAAGAACACGTCGTCTGGGCCGAGATCGGCATGGAGCACAACGGCTTTGAGGTGTTCGAGCACCACGCCGCCGTGGCCGTGCACGATGCCCTTGGGCTTGCCGGTGGTGCCGGAACTGAACAGCACCCACAGCGGGTGGTCGAAAGCGACGGGGGCGACGTCGGGCTCCACCGGCTCGGCTACCAGATTGCGGTAGCGCTCACCGCCGAGCACCAGCAGATGCGGTTCGCCGGGTAGCAGGTTCAGCAGCTCGGCGGTGTCGGCGCGTTTGTCGATCCAGCGGCCGCCGAGCCGGTAGCCGTCCGCGCTGAACAACACCTTGGGCCCCAGCTGAGCCAGGCGGGCCGCCGCACCTTCGGGGGCGTAGTCCTGCCCGCACGCCGACCACACGGCACCGATCGCGGCGGTGGCGAGGAAGGCGACCATGGCCTCGGCGACGTCGGGTAGGTAGCCGGCCACCCGGTCGCCGGGTTCGACGCCGAGCCGGCGCAGCTCCGCGGCGACCGCCCCGACGTGCCCGGCCAACTCTGTCCAGCCGATCGCGGTGCGGGTGCCGTCCTCGTCGATGCCGACGATCGCGGTACCGGTGCGATTGCGGTGCCGCAGGATCTGGTCGACGTAGTTCAGCCGCACGCCGGGGAACCACCGGGCGCCCGGCATTGCCGCGTCGGCGAGCACGCCGTCCTCGCCGGGCGCGGGGCCGGTGTCGGCGTGCACGTCGAAGTACTCCCAGACCGCGCGCCAGAACTGGCCCGGGTGATCGACCGACCACCGCCACAGCTCGGGGTAACCCCCACCGGGTGCGCCGTGGCGCAGCCCGGCGGTTCGGGCGAATCGGCTCCACTGGGGTTCGGCGTCCCGTTCGGGTCCGTCGGTGCGCGGCACTCCTACGTCCTCTCTCGATTCTTTTTGGCGCCGTCCACGGCGCCTTGGGCCGGTGATGAAAGCTCGCCTAGCAGGGAATACATCCTTTCATGCACACGGCATGTCGCAAACGGTATCGGCATTCTCTTAATCTGCAAGTACGTTATCCAGCGATGGACCACACCGGCCACACATTCGTCGGGACTCCCTCTGCGGCTGGTCGATGGGCCTGCCGACCGCGTCGGCGATCCTCCCATGCCGGGTGCCTTCCCGTTCACCCGCGGCGCTTTCGCCAACGGCTACCGCGGACGGCTGCGGACCTTCCGGCAGTATTCGGGGCTTCGGGACGGCCGAGGAATCGAACCAGCGCTTTCGGTACCTACTCGAGCAGTACCTGGATCTGGCCGCCGGAGCCCTCGCTGCGACTCATCGCCCACACCATCGAGTTCTGCGCCACCGAGAACTCTCGCCGATGGCGTGACCTACTGCGACACGGTCGTCGAAAGCGGCCTCATGGCCATCGACCAGTTCGCTCCGCAGATCTCGTTCTTTCTTCTACACCCACGGCGACTTCTTCGAGGAGATCGCTAAATGCCGTGCGGGACAACGCTATTACCCCTCAAAGCACCCCGGTGGCCCGCATCGAGGCCACCCCGGCGATGACCGTGGCGATGCAGGTGCCGCAGTTTCCGGCCTCGCAGCTGTACGGCGGCGTCATGCCCGCTCGGCGCGCGGACTTCAGCAGGGTTTCGCCGGGACTGGCGGGCACCGTCAACGTCTTACCGTCCAGCGTGATCGTCGCGGTGGCCATGCACTTCACTCCTCCGGTGCCCCTCATTAGCATTCTGCCTAAATGAGAATACTGTTCTCTAGCAACGATAGTATGTTCTCGTCGTCTGAAGCTCCGTCGATGGGATTGGCACTGAACATGTTCGAGCGGATCGCGCCGTGGGCGACGTGACCGTGCTCGCCTTCGAGGACCGTACCTACACGCGATCCCAGGTCGACGCGCTGTCCGCCGGTATGGCCGACGCGTTGGCGCGCCGAGGGGTGCGGGCCGGCCAGCGGGTGGCGTTGATGTCGTCGACGCGGCCAGAGTTCGTCTTCGCCGTCCAGGCCATCTGGCAGCTGGGCGCCACAGCGGTGCTGATCAGTCCGGCATGGAAGGCCGCCGACGTCGGCCACGCGCTGGACGTGGCGGGCACCGACCACGCCGTCGGGGACAATCCGGTGCTGGCCGATGTGATGCCGATGTTCAGCCTGGACGAACCCATCACTCCGGGGGAGCCGACGAGTGTCGAGCCCGACCCCGACGGTGATGCCGTACTGGTCTTCAGCTCCGGGACCACCGGCATGCCCAAAGCCGTCCGACACACCCATCGTTCGCTGGCGGTGGCGGTGCGGCACTGGCGAGCGGCGTTGGGACTGACGGCCGCCGACCGGATGCAGATCATGACACCTCCGTCGCACATCCTCGGCCTGCTCAACATTGCCACCGTCCTGGACGCCGGCGCGTGGATGCGCCTGCACCGCCGGTTCGACATCGACAGCATGCTGCGCCACATCCAGATAGACCGCATCACCGTCGAAATAACCGTCGCGCCAATTGCTTTGGCGATGGCGGCACACCCGAAACTGGACGCCTTCGACCTGTCCTCGCTGCGCTACATGATGTGGTGTGCCACTCCGGTGACCGCCAGTGTCGCCGAGGCGGTGACGCGGCGGACCGGTGTCGGCTGGATCTCCGCCTACGGCACCAGCGAGGTACCGGTCATCGCCTGTTGCCCCCGCGACGCGGCCCGACTGGACACCGTGGGACGGCCCATCCCGCAGGTACGCATCTGCTCGATCGAGACCGGTACGCCGGTCGAACCCGGTGACGTCGGCGAGATCCAGGTGCGCTCGGATTCGGCGATGGCCGGCTATCTGCCGGAGGAAGCGACCGCTGAGGCCTTCATTGACGGTTGGTACCGCACCGGGGACATCGGCTACCTCGACGACGGTTGGCTGCGAATCACCGACCGGCTCAAGGAGATGATCAAGGTGCGCGGCTTCCAGGTGGCCCCGGCCGAGGTCGAGTCCGTGCTCCACGGCCATCCTGCCGTGGCGGACTGCGCGGTGTTCGGGATACCCCACGCCAGAGACGGCGAAGCCGTCGTCGCCGCCGTCGTGACCGCTGAGCCGATCGGTGCCGACGAACTGGACGCGCTGATCACCGAGAAGCTGGCGACCTACAAACGTCCGCGTGAAGTCGTGTTCGTCGCTGAAATCCCGCGCCTGCCATCGGGCAAGGCGTTGCGTCGAGTTCTCAAGGAGCGGTATGGACGTCCGTCTGACCAGTGAGCAGCGGCAGTTGCGCGATGCCGCGGCCCGGCTGGCCGATGATTTCGGCCCCGGTTCGGTCGCCGACCTCGACGACGAAGGTCGGCGGACGCGGCTGGCCAAGACGCTCGACGCCACAGGCTGGCGGTCGCTGCGGTCCGACGGGGCCAGCGGAGTCGAAGTGGCCTTGGTGGCAGAGGAATTCGCCCGCGGGCTGATCGATGTGCCGTTCCTCGGCCCGGTGCTCGCCGACGACCTGTCCCGGCTGGTCGGCCGCACCGTGCCGCCGCCGCCTGCCGCCGGTTACGAGTCAATCGATCTGACCCGAAGCCTGGCCGGGGCGGTCGAATCACCGCCCGAGCTAGCCGAACTGAGTAACGAAGACGCCGAGCGGTGGTACGCGCTCGCGCTGACGATCACCTGCGCCGATCTCGTCGGCGCTACCCGCGGAGCACACACGCTGGCAACCGAATACGCCAAGGTGCGTGAGCAGTACGGTGCGGCAATCGGCTCCTATCAGGCGGTGGCTCACCTGCTGGCTGAGGGTCTCGCACTGATCGAGGGATCGGTCAGCGTGCTGCGCCATGCCGCCTGGGCGATCGACGACTTACCCGCCGACGCGGCGGTCGAGGCCGCCCGGGTAGCCAAAATCTACTGCGCACGCGCGGCATTGACGGTCTGCGAGAACTCGATCCAGGTGCACGGCGGCATCGGCAACACCTGGGAGTGCCTCGCCCATGTCTATCTACGTCGGGTGCTGGCCGCCACCGAGGCCTGGCCCGTCAAGCTGGAGGAGTTGACCATTGGACTTTCGTGATTCCCCGGAAGAGGCCGATTTCCGGGAGCGGCTGCGTGGCTGGCTGAAAGAACAGAAGGGGAAGTTCCCGACGTCGGGCGACGCCTACTGGGCCACGGCGGGGGAGTGGCATCAGGCACTGTATGCCGCCGGGTTTTTCGGCACCTCGTGGCCTTTGGAGTACGGTGGCCAGGGCTTGCCGACGGTATTCGACGTGATCGTCGACGAGGAGATCGCCAAGGCCGGGGCGCCGGCACGGCCGAGTCTCGGTTATCTGGTGGTGGGACTGAGTCATCACGGCAGTGAGGAACTGCGACAGCGATTCCTGCCCGGCATGATCAATGGCACCGAGCGCTGGTGTCAGGGATTCTCCGAGCCGGGCGCCGGTTCGGACTTGGCCGCGCTGACCACGACCGCGACCCGCGACGGCGACGACTACATCATCAACGGTCACAAGGTCTGGACCAGCTATTCCGATTGCGCCGACTGGTGTCTGGTCCTGGCTCGCACGGGCGATGGTGTACCCAAACACATGCCCAAGCACAAGGGCATCTCGGCGTTCATCGTCAGCATGCACCAGCCCGGGATCGTTCAGCGGCCGCTGAAGATGATCAGCGGTGTCACCAAGGAATTCGGTCAGGTCGAATTCGACGGGGCGCGGGTGCCGGCGGCGAATATGGTCGGCGTGCCAGGTGACGGCTGGAAGCTGGCGATGACGGTGGTCGGCCACGAGCGCGAACCATCGACGCTGGGCTATTCGGCGCGCTACGGGAAACTGGTGCGCCAGATGGCATCTCGTGTCGAGGGTCCGGCGCCCGACGAGTTGTCGTGGGCCTGGGTGCAGACCGAGATGCTGCGGCTGCACGTGCGTAGGCGTCTTTGCGAGCAACTCGACGGCATCAAGCACGGACCGGACGGCTCACTGGACAAGTTGC
Source organism: Mycolicibacterium sp. CBM1 (assembly GCF_054073305.1). Classification (NCBI taxonomy): domain Bacteria; kingdom Bacillati; phylum Actinomycetota; class Actinomycetes; order Mycobacteriales; family Mycobacteriaceae; genus Mycobacterium; species Mycolicibacterium sp. CBM1. The sequence continues at coordinate 53,835 of NZ_JBSXPP010000022.1, forward strand.
TGATGACCTGGACCGAGCAGTCGGTCGGCCATGCCATCCTGGCGGCCGTCGGCACCGGCGACGAAGAGTTGTTCGGCGCCTACCTCTACAGCCGTGCCCAGAGCGTCATGGGCGGCACGTCACAGATACAGAAGAACATCATTGCCGGACGAATCCTGGGACTGGGAGTTTAACGACATGTACGACATGCCAGACGAAATCGACGTCACGGCTGACGGCCCGCTGCGCATCATCACGCTGAACCGGCCCGAGGAGCTCAACGCCGTCAACGACAACTTGCACGTCGGGCTGGCCAGGATCTGGGCGGCGCTGGGCGAGGACGCCTCCGCACGGGCGGCCGTCATCACCGGTGCGGGCCGGGCGTTCTCCGCGGGCGGTGACTTCACCTATCTCGACGAACTGCGCAACGACGAAGCGCTGCGGCAGAAAACGATCAGACACGGCCGCGACCTGGTGATCGGCATGGTTCGCTGCCGCATCCCGGTCGTCGCAGCCGTCAACGGACCGGCTGTCGGGCTGGGCTGCAGCCTGGCCGCACTCTCCGATGTTGTCTACATGGCCGAGACGGCGTTCTTTGCCGACCCGCACGTCCAGATCGGACTGGTCGCCGCCGACGGTGGCCCGCTGGTATGGGGATCGCAGATCAGCCTGTTGCAGGCCAAGGAATTCGCACTGACCGGCGTGCGTATCCAGGCCCAGCGCGCCGTGGAACTCGGTTTGGCGAATCATGTTGTCGCCGATCCGGTGTCCGAGGCGATCGCGTGCGCGAAGAAACTGATCGAACTGCCGCAGCAAGCGGTCGAGGCCACCAAGCGGCTGATGAACATGCAGCTGGAGAAGTCGGTGATGGCCTCACTCGACTACGCCAACCTCGCCGAGTACGTCTCGTTCGGTACCACCGACTTCAACAGGATCGTCGACGGGCTCGTGGAAAAGTCAGCCAAGAAGTAACCCGTGCGAGGGGACTACTTCGGCGGGAAGCGCAGCGCGCCGTCCAATCGGATGGTCTCGCCGTTGAGATAGTCGTTCTCGGCGATCGACAACGCCAGCGCGCCGTATTCGGCCGAGCGCCCCATCCGCTTCGGGAACGGCACCTGCGGGCCCCAGTAGGCCTCGAGCTGGTCGGCGGCCTTGCCGTAGGCGGGGGTGTTGATGGTGCCAGGCGCGATCGACATCACCCGGATGCCGAGCGGTGAAAGATCCCGTGCGGCAACCAGAGTCATGGCGACAACACCACCCTTGGCAGCCGAGTACGGCAGCTGCCCGATCTGTCCTTCGTACGCGGCGATCGACGCGGTGTTGATAATCACCCCGCGTGCCCCGTTTTCGTCGGGCTCCTGGCGCGCCATTGCGGCCGCGGCGTGTCGCATGACGTTGAACACCGCGGTCAGGTAGAAGGTGATGGTCTTGGTGAATGCCTCCATCTCCATGGGGGAGCCGTCCTTGCCGACCAGCCTGCCGCCACCGGCCGGACCACCGTGGGTGTCCACCGAGATGCGCAGCGGTCCGAGTTGCTCGGCCGCGGCGATCGCGGCCAGCACGTCGTCGTCGTTCGTGACGTCGGTCCGCACGTAGGGGATGGCGAGTTCGGCGGCGAGTTCCTTGCCCTTGTCGTCGGCCAGGTCGGCGATCACGACCTTGACTCCGGCTCCGTGCAGTCGACGCACGGTCGCCTCGCCGAGGCCACCGGCGCCACCGAAGACGACGGCCGAACTCCCACTGATCTGCATAGCGTTACCCTTCATGCAACATGCGCTCTCAATCAATGAGAATAGTATTCTCATGCCGGCTGAAATTGGTCAATCGCACGAGGAGACTCCATGCCCGAAGCTGTCATCGTGTCGGCACTGCGCACCCCCATCGGCACCGCCAACAAGGGCACCCTGCGTGACACCGACGCCTACCGGCTCGCCGATCACGTTGTCGGTGCGACCGTGGCCGAACTCGACTCCTATATCGAACGTGCCGACATCGACGACGTGATCCTCGGTGAGGGTCTCTACGGCGGCGGTGTGGTGGCCCGGCACGCCGCGATCACCGCGGGCCTGACCTCGGTGCCCGGGCTTGCCACGAATCGGCACTGCGCTGCGGGGCATGCCGCCGTCCAGAGTGCCGCCGCGAGTATCCGGGCGGGGATGGACCGGCTCGTCATCGCCGGCGGGGTGAACTCGGCGTCGACCTCGCCGCGGTTCAAGCGACGAGCGGGTGAGGAGTTCGTCGACTGGTTCCCGCCCACCCATCCCGACCGCGCGGACGCCCCGAACATGGACATGTCGATCACGGTCGGCTGGAACGCCGCGGTGAAGGCCGGTGTCACCCGCGAAGAAATGGATGCCTGGGCACTGCGCTCGCACCGCAACGCGATCGCCGCGATCGATGCGGGCCGCTTCAAAGAGGAGATCGTCCCGATCGACACCCCGCACGGATTGTTCGACACCGACGAGAATCCGCGCCGGGACACCAGCATGGAGCGGCTGGCCGGCCTCAAACCCCTGCATCCGGAAATCGAGGGGTTCTCGATCACCGCGGGCAACGCCTGTGGCGCCAATGACGCCGCGGCCGCGCTGGCCCTCGCCAGTGACAGCCTGGGACTGCCCGCGCTGGGCGTCATTCGCTCATGGGCCTCCGTCGGTGTCGACCCCGCCGAGACCGGCTTGGCTCCGGTCTCGGCGATCGGCAAAGCGCTTGCGCGCGCCGGTCTTTCGCTGTCCGACGTCGACCTCTTCGAGATCAACGAAGCCTTCGCCGCGATGTGTGTGGCGACCGTCAAGCTGCTCGACATCGACCCCGACTTGGTCAACGTCAGCGGCAGCGGATGCTCACTCGGACATCCGGTAGCCGCGACCGGTGCACGGATGCTGGTGACGATGACCCGCGAACTGCGCCGCCGTGGCGGCGGTATCGGAGTGACCGCCATGTGCGCCGGGGGCGGAATGGGCTCGGCAACCGTCGTCGAGATTGCGGCACCCTGACGTAGCGTTGCCGACCATGGACGTCGCCGAGCTCATCGCCGCGACGACGTCCCGGCGCAGCTGGGACCTACCGCCATCCCGGTGGTCGGTGTGCCGGCGACGCGGTGCAGGCCGCCAAGGCGGGTTTGCTCGAGGTCGCCGCCCCGGGCTCGCGCTCAGGCGCTGTCGCTGGCGCAGAGCAGCTTGCGGCCCCACCCGGCACTGCAAGCCCTGGCCCTGGCTTGTCGCCGAGGGCCGGACCGATCCCTGCACGGCCGCGGAAACCCTGATTGCGCAACAAGATTCAACGGTTGCCAAGTGAGATGGAAATCCGTTATCGGCGGCGGTGAACGCCGTTCTCGCCTTACTTGCGGGCGAATCCCTGTGAGCAGAATGCCCACACTTCGTCGCCGGTGATCGGCGTGTGGCCGCCCTGATCGTCGGGCGCTGAGCTCGACTGGGCGATGAACATGATGGTCTGCATCGTCATCGCCGCGATCCGGCGGGGGTTGGCGTCCTTGCGCAGTTCGCCAGCGGCGGCCGCATCCTGCATGAGCTCGGAGAACAGCGCCACCAGCGGTGCGTGCGCCACCTTGACCTCGGCGGGGTGGGAGATCAGCAGCTGCGGGGCGAAGTCGGTGAACAGTGGGCGCCGAGCGGCCGGATCGGGCCGGGACAGCTCGAACAGCAGCGTGACGGCCACCTTGAGTCGATCCAGCGGATCCTGCTGCGCCGACGTCGCGGCGCGGATCTGGTCGGAGGCACGGCTCAGGGCGTCTTCGAACAGCGCCAACAGCAGCTCGTGCTTGCCGTCGAACTGAAGATAGAAGCTGCGCAGTGACTGACGCGACCGATCCACGACCTCCTGCACGGTGAAATCGGTGCTGCCCTTCTCGGTGATGATCGCCTGCGCGGCGTCGAGGAAACGCTGCACGCGCTGGCCGGCGCGCACCTTAGCGGTCCGGATCGACCGCTCGACGGCGCGCTGCTTCCAGGCGGGTTCTTCGCTCGGGCTGTTCACCGCGCGGCCCTGAACAAGCGCCGACCGGCGATTCGGAAGGAGGTCACGGTCAGAGAGTACTACTCTCAAGCGCGAGAATTATATTCTCCGTGCAATGCTGGGCGAATTTTTGCGGCATTGACAGACTTCGACAGTCTAAACCGGTTGAAACTGCCGCAATATGATCGCCGCAATGGCGTCCGTCACAGATTCGCTAGCCGCGGGGCGTGGCCGAGTGACCGGATTAGCGCACCCGCCGCCCCGGTGAGGTCGCGACTGGAGCCGAGCAGCCCGTCGAGGACCATCGCCCGCTTGACCTGGCGGTGCAGGTCGTGTTCGGCGGTGAAACCGATACCGCCGAGCACCTGCTGGCAGTGTTTGGCCGCGGTGAGCGCCGCCTGGCCGGCGGCCGCTTTGGCCAGCAGACAACTCAACTCGCCCGGGTCTTCCTGAGCTACCAGCAGCGTGGCCTCCGCGCCCTCGATGGCGACCAGTGTCTCGGCGAGCCGGTGCCGCACCGCCTGGAACGAGGCGATCGGCCGGCCGAACTGGACCCGGTCCAGCGCGTGCCGGCGGGCCAGTGTCAGCATCGTGCGCGCCGTGCCGACCAGCCACCAACCCAGGGCGCGCCGTCCGGCGTCCAGCGGCAGGACCTCACCGGGCTCAGTGGCATGAATGGGCAACTCGTCGTCCACGGCCGAACCCGCGCCGTCGGTCCGCTCCCAGATCACCCAGCGTCCCCCCGTGAAGGGGAGGGCGACCGTCGTGCCAGGGACGCGGCCGGCAGCGGCCAGGACGACGTCGTTGATCACGCCGGCATGGGTGCCGGTCTGGCCCATCAGCCCGAACACCAGCGCGGTCGCCTCGTCGGGTGCCTCGCCGAGCATCTCCTGCCAGCCGAACTCGGCCAGGGCGCCCTCGACGTTCGGTGTGCCGGCGGTGGCCGCCGCGTTCATCGCCTTCTGCATCGCATCGGCCAGCATGCCGAGTTCGCTGTCGTCCACTGCTCACTCCTTGCCGAGGTCGAGGAGCCGACGGGCGATGATGTTGCGCTGGATCTCCGCGGTCCCGCCGTAGATGGTGGCCGAACGGGAGTAGAGGAACTCCGAGCGCCACGGGGTCTTGTCGAGTTCGGTGACGCCCGGCAGCACGTCCCGGACGGTGTCGTAGAGCCGCTGCTCGGCGCTCGCCAGCAGCACTTTGTCGATCGAGGTCTCCGGCCCCAGCCTCGCCCCGTCGGCGAACCGCCGCTGGGTGCCCGCCGACGTGCAGCGCGCCAGGTGTAGCGCGAGATAGGCCGCGCCGACGTCGGAGTCCGACCTGTCCGGGGACTGCGGGTCCGCCGCGATCTCGGTAAGCAGCCGGTCCATCCGGGTGTACAGATAGGCGATCCGCTGCCAGAAGCATGTCGACCGTTCGAACGGCAGCAGGTCGTTGGCCAGCTGCCAGCCGTCGCCGGGATTGCCGAGCAGTCGCTCGTCCGGGACCACCACGTCGTCGAAGTAGACCTCGCAGAACTCGTCGACGCCGTGCATGGTGCGCAGCGGTCGTACCGTGATGCCCGGGGTGTCCATGTCGACGAAAAAGGCGGTGATCCCCTGGTGTTTGGGAGTATCGGCCGATCCGGTCCGGGTGAGCAGGATGCAGCGTCGGGAGAACTGCGCAAAGCTCGTCCAGACCTTCTGGCCGTTGATCACCCACTCGTCGCCGCGCCGGCCGGCTCGGGTGCTCAGCGACGCCAGGTCGCTGCCCGATCCGGGCTCGGAGAACCCCTGGCACCAGTGCTCGTCACCGCGCAGGTAACGCGGCACCATCTCGGCGGCCAGCTGCGGGGAAGCATACGAGATCATGGTCGGCACAAGGACTTCCATCATCGAGTACGGTCCTGGCTCGGCCAGGTTGCGGCCCAGGATCTCCTCGGCCACCACCAGACGCAGAATCGCGGTTCCGCCTAGGCCGCCGACCTCGGTGGGCCAGCCGTACCGCATCCAGCCCGCGTCGTACAGCTCGCGGCGGACCCGGCTCATCTGGGCCATGTGTCCGGCCAGCGAGTGATCCGGTCCGGGGCTCAGGTCGTGGTCGGCCAGCCAACGGGTCAGTTCGGCGCGAAACTCGGCCAGCGGCATGTGGGATTCGCCGTGCGTGCTCATCCGCCGGCTGGCCGGCCGATCGCATGCGGACGGCCCGAGTCGTGCTCGCCGCTACGCCGGATGAACGTCATCGCCCGAGTGTGCAACCGCCAGCCGTCAGCGGTGCGCAGGTATGTGTCGCGGTAGTAGCCGATGCGCATGTCGTGGGCCGAGTGCTCGATGAAGCACAGTGGCTGAGTTCCGGTCGCCGCGTCGGGATCGTTTTCGTCGAACTCGATCAGCGATTCCCCGGTCATGAACAGCCCCTTGGGTGCGGCCTCGACGAGGGCCGGAAACACTGCTAGCGAATAGGTTTCACCGAAGGCGCTGTAGCTGCCGTCGTCGGTGAACACGGTGACCAGCCCTTCCACGTCGCCCCGGGTGATTGTCACCGCGTACCGGGCCAGCAGTTGCTGGATCTCGACGATGTCATCAGTCCGCCTTGTGGACATAGACTTTCCCGCCTTTCATCACGAAACTCACGTCCATGGCCGTCGCCCTGAGTGCGGCGGGTTGACCTCGATGTCCATCGAACCTGGCAGCAGGATCCAGTCGCCCAGATCGCCGACCTTGACGATGCGGGGGCGGACAACCTAGACCGCCGGCTCCTTGACGATTTCGACCCCGGCCACGGCGCGGTCCAGGACCCTGGGCTTCGCATCGTCGGGCATGTCGTGCAGTGGAAAGCGGGCGTCGAGGTACACCATGACCTCCTCGAGTCGCACCATGCCCGCATCGTAGAGCTCCTGCATCTCGTCCGTCGTGGAGCCGAGACGCTCGGCGTAGCGCTGCGGCTCGCTGGCCAGGATCCAGTCACCGAACCGTTCCAGGTCGGCGAACTCGGCGGGCAGCAGCCTTGTCTCAGGCATGTGCGGGACTCCCGTTGGTCATGGCGGGCCGCCAGGGTGTTGGCGCGCTGGAGGGCGCACTCCTTGAACGTCACCGCCGTCAGTTCCTGCGACAGCCGTCGGCGAGTCTTCTTCTGCGGCGAGAAATACAGGTTCGCCTCGAAGGTGTGACTGTCCACACCCGTCGGCCAGTAGTTGTACGTCAAATACCAGCCGGGTGCCCAAAACAGCAGGGTGAAGTGCGGGAAGAACTCGAAAGAGTCTTGGCCCCAGGGCTTCTGGCGGGCTGGGTTGACCGCTGGCGGCAACTCGGCGGGCGGGATGCCCTTGCTGTCGGGCCGCTCCCACGGGCCGAGCGGGCCGCTGTGCAGGACGCGCTCGATCGGCTTGAGCATGTTTAGGTCCCTAGGCGGGCTCATGTCGCCCCAGGACGGCCGGATGGCCTCGATGTCGGCATCGGTCAATCCCTCCGCCTTGGCCATGTCGACGTGGTGGGCCCACTCGTAGGCGCTCCCGCGCCGGTGCGCGACACGCAGGACCGCAACCTCCCGTAGCCGTGCCGGCAGTGTGGAGCCGAATAGCAGGTGGACGTTCAGGACCCAGATAGGCCCTGGCCAGATCGGGATGCCGCACAAGTGTGGACAACGCGGTGCCGGCCCCCTCGGGATTCTGCCGGGGCCGGGGCGCCATGCCCTGGCCCTGCAGCGCGAGCCGGACGTCGTCGTCCCACTTGCCGGCTGGTAGCGGTGGCAGACGCACCGGTAGTCACCTCTCGGCCGAGAGAATTGTATTCTCAATTACGAATAATAGATTTCCACGAACTGCGCAACAGGTCAATCCCTGGCCTTCGAAACGATGGAAAGCCCTGGTCAGCTGGCAGAAGCGGGCAGCCGACCGGGCATCCCTGCGGCGGGGTAAGTGGATTGCGGGATGTTGATTCTCGCACTAGGAGAAGATAGTTTTCATGCATCGGGCAGCGACGGAAGGGCACGCCATGCGTAAAGAGGACATGATCCTGATCAGCGTCGATGACCACATCGTCGAGCCGCCTGACATGTTCGCCAACCACCTGCCGAAGAAGTACGCCGACGACGCCCCCCGGCTGGTGCACAACCCCGACGGTTCGGACATGTGGCGCTTCCGCGACACCGTCATCCCCAATGTCGCGCTCAATGCGGTGGCCGGCCGGCCCAAGGAGGAGTACGGCCTCGAGCCGCAGGGGCTCGATGAGATCCGGCCCGGCTGTTACAACGTCGACGAGCGAGTCAAGGACATGAACGCCGGCGGCATGCTCGGATCGATGTGTTTCCCCTCCTTTCCCGGATTCGCCGGGCGGCTGTTCGCCACCGAGGACGCTGACTTCTCGTTGGCGCTGGTGCAGGCCTACAACGACTGGCATGTCGAGGAGTGGTGTGGCGCCTACCCGGCCCGGTTCATTCCGATGACGTTGCCGGTGATCTGGGATCCGGTGGCCTGCGCCGCCGAGATCCGTCGCAATGCCGCACGGGGTGTTCACTCGCTGACATTCAGCGAGAACCCTTCGGCGATGGGCTATCCCAGCTTCCACGACTTCGACCATTGGAAGCCAATGTGGGACGCGCTGGCTGATACCGACACGGTGCTCAACGTGCACATCGGTTCCTCGGGCCGGTTGGCGATCACCGCGCCGGACGCACCGATGGACGTGATGATCACGCTGCAGCCGATGAACATCGTGCAGGCCGCGGCGGATCTGTTGTGGTCCAGGCCGATCAAGGAATACCCGAACCTCAAGGTCGCGCTGAGTGAGGGCGGCACCGGCTGGATTCCCTACTTCCTCGAGCGCGTGGACCGGACCTACGAGATGCACTCGACGTGGACCGGCCAGGACTTCAAGGGCAAGCTCCCCAGCGAGGTGTTCCGCGAGCACTTCCTGACGTGTTTCATCGCCGATCCGGTCGGCGTGGCGACGCGCGATCAGATCGGTGTGGACAATATCTGCTGGGAAGCCGATTACCCGCACAGTGACTCGATGTGGCCCGGTGCGCCGGAGCAGCTCGACGAGGTACTCAAGGCCAACGACGTCCCCGACGACGACATCAACAAGATGACCTACGAGAACGCGATGCGCTGGTACCACTGGGACCCGTTCACGCACATCTCCAAAGAGCAAGCCACGGTCGGTGCGCTGCGCAAGGCCGCCGAAGGCCACGATGTCTCTATCCAGGCGCTGTCGAAGAAGGAGAAGACCGGCGCCAACTTCGCCGACTTCGCGGCGAGTGCCAAGCAGCTGACCGGCAACACGGACTGACCGGTTCGGTCATCGCACCGCCGCAGCGGTCGAGGAGCATGAAATGTCTGCCAGGATGAGCTTCGAGCTGACCGAAGATTAGGAGCGTATCTGTAAGTCATTGCGGGATTTGGCTTCACGCTTCGACAACCACGGCTGGATGGACTGCGACCAGAACCACCGATTCCCTCAGGAGTTCGACTATGAGGTCGCGCAGGGCGGTTGGCTGGGCATCACCGAAGCCACCACCCTGGCCGAGGAGGTGGCCCGCTCCGGTGGTGGGACGAACGCCACCAGCGCGATCCACCTGTCGATCTCCGGAATGCAGCCGGTGGTGGTCTTCGGCTCCGAGGAGGTGAAGGCCGCGACACTTCCCCGGATTGTCAGCGGCGACGTGCCCGTCTCCCTCGGTGTCAATGGCCGAGTACCTCTGCGCGGACGCCGGGTTCGCGGCTGCCGACCGCGCCCTGCAGACCCACGGCGGCATGGGCTACTCGGAGCACTACCGCACGCCCGGTGCTTCCGGGAGTCGTGCCTGATGAAGATCGCGCCCGGCAGCCAGGAGATGGTCCTGAACTTCCTGGGCGCCAACGTTCTCGGTCTGCCCAAGAGCTACTAGTGGGGAGCGGCCGTGGGGCCGACCGTATGGTGATCGGATGACCTCTGTCGACCAACCGGCCGCCCCGCTGGCCGGCGTCACCGTCGTTGCGCTGGAGCAGGCGGTCTCGGCTCCGATGTGTACCCGCGTCCTGGCCGACTTCGGGGCTCGTGTGCTCAAGGTGGAGAACCCGGCAGGTGGCGATTTCGCCCGGCACTACGACGACGTGGTCAACGGGCCCGGCGGCCTTGCCGCGCACTTCGTCTGGGCCAACCGGAACAAGGAATCGGTGGCGCTGGATCTGAAGTCACCGGACGGCATCGCCGTCCTGCACCGGCTGCTGGACCACGCCGACGTACTGGTCTCCAATCTCGCCCCCGGCTCCACCGCGCGGCTGGGCATCTCGCCGGATCAGCTGCGCGAGCGGCACCCCGACGTGATCGCGGTCGAGATCGACGGCTACGGCGCGGGCGGGCCGCTTTCGCACAAGCGTGCCTACGACCTGCTGGTCCAGGCCGAGTCGGGATCGTGTTCGGTGACTGGCTTTCCCGGAATGCCAGCCAAACCGGGGCCGCCCGTCGCCGACATCTCCTCCGGCTTGTACTCGGCGCTGTCGATCTTGGCATTGCTGTATTCGCGCGATCGTCGACCGCGCCGCGGGGGCACGGTCAACGTGAGTCTGTTCGACACCATGATGGACCTGATGGGCTACCCGTTGACCTACACCCAGCACAGCGGTGTCGACCAACAACCGCTCGGAATGAGCTCGCCGGCGGTGGCCCCCTACGGGGCCTACGACACCGCCGACGGGCAGACGGTGGTGCTGGGGACCACCAACGACCGCGAATGGCAGCGGCTGGCGCGCGACATCATCGAACGTCCCGACCTGGCCGACGATGTGCGTTTCGCCAGCAACGCCAACCGCGTCGCGCACCGCGAAGTGCTCGACGAGGCCATCCGAACATGGTGTGCCCGAAGCGATCTGGAGCAGATCCAGCGCACGGCCGACGCGGCGGGAATCGGCAACGCCCGCTACAACGTGCCCAGCGACGTGCTTCGGCACCCGCAGCTCGGCGACCGGGACCGCTGGCGCACCGTGCAGACCCCGAGCGGGCCCATCGCCGCGATCCTGCCGCCACCGATCATCGACGGCTACGAACAGCCGATGCAGGCGGTGCCGGGCCTCGGTGAGCACACCGATGCGGTTCTGACCGAATTCGGTGTGGGCCCCGAGCAGATCGCCGGACTGCGTGAACGGGGCGTTATCGGCTGAACAGGCCTGAACAGGAGGAGCGGCCATGCAAGAAGCGGTGATCGTCGAGGCGGTTCGTACGCCGGTCGGTAAGCGCAATGGCGGACTGTCCGCGATGCATGCGGCCGACTTGTCCGCGGTCGTGCTGAACGAACTCGCCGAACGAACGGGGCTGGACCCGCAGACGGTCGACGACGTGGTGTGGGGGTGCGTCTCACAAGTCGGCGACCAGTCCAGCAACATCGGCCGCTTCGCTGTCCTGGCCGCCGGCTGGCCGGAGTCGATTCCCGGGACCACAGTGAACCGGGCCTGCGGATCCAGCCAGCAGGCACTGGATTTCGCGGCGCATGCGGTGATGAGCGGCCAGCAGGATGTGGTGGTGGCCGGTGGGGTCGAGGTGATGAGCCGGGTTCCGCTCGGCTCGGCGCGCGCCACCGGGATGCCCTACGGGCCCGCAGTGCTTGCTCGGTACGAGGGTTTTTCGTTCAACCAGGGCATCTCGGCGGAGATGATCGCGCAGAAGTGGGGCTTCTCGCGCACCGATCTCGACGAATACTCGGCGCGCAGCCATGAGCTGGCGGCGGCCGCGCAGGACCGCGGTGCCTTCACCGATCAGATCGTGCCGGTGCCCACCGACACCGGTGTCGTCACCGCCGACGAGGGCATCCGGCGGGGAACCACCACCGAAAAGCTCGCTGCGCTCAAGCCGGCCTTCACCGAGGACGGCGTGATCCACGCCGGAAACTCCTCGCAGATCTCCGACGGTGCAGCCGCTCTGCTGGTGACGACCGCCGAATACGCCGCCGCTCAAGGGTGGACGCCGATCGCCCGCTACCGAGCCGGCGCGGTGGCCGGTGCCAACCCGGTGCTGATGCTCACCGGCCCGATCCCGGCCACCGCGAAGGTGCTTGCCAAGGCCGGCCTGGGCATCGGGGATATCGGGGTCTACGAGGTCAACGAGGCGTTCGCCCCGGTGCCGCTGGCCTGGCTGGCCGATACCAGTGCTGACCTCGAGCGGCTCAACCCCCTGGGTGGCGCGATCGCACTCGGTCACCCGTTGGGCGGCTCCGGGGCGGTGCTGATGACCCGGATGCTGCACCACATGCGCGACCACGACATCCGGTACGGGCTGCAGACGATGTGCGAGGGCGGCGGCACCGCCAATGCCACCATCGTGGAACTGCTCAGCTGAGCTGGGGGAGCCGGGGCGCTGAAAAAACCTTCACTGAGACTCTTGTCACACCGCGCAAACCAACCTACTGTGTGTTCACTAGGTTGGTCCGATCATGTCTGACGAAGGGAGCCCGGTGACGACCGCAGACTCGTCTACTCTTGACGAAAGCGCTCATCGCCGCCCCTACGCGACCCTTCTGGCCAAGGGCGAGGACCGCAAGCAGCGCATTCTCGACGTCGCGCAGCGGCTGCTGGCCCGCAACGGCTGGCGCAGCACCACCTTGGCCCAGATCGCCCGGGAGGCCGGCGTGACCGCCGCCGGACTGTTGCATCACTTCGAATCCAAGGAGCAACTGCTGCACGCGGTGCTCGACGCCAGGGACGCCGACGACGTGCGGCACGCCGGTCAGCACACCGGTGACCTCGCCGAGGCGATCGAGAGCGCTGCCGAGCGGTTCTACCGCTCACCGGAGTTGGTGGGAACCTTCGCGGTGCTGATGGTCGAGAACATCGCTCCCGACGCTCCACTGCACGACCGGCTGGTAACCCGCTATCGACAGGCGGCCGAGATCCTCGCCAACCGGATCCGCATCGGGCAGGCCGAAGGGCGCTACCGAGAAGACGTGAACCCGGCCACCAAGGCCGTGGAAGTACTGGCATTTGTGAACGGAATGGAGACCTCATGGCTACTCGACCCGTCGATTCCACTGATCGAAGTGTTCCGGGAGTATTCCGAATCGCTGGCGAGCCAACTGGCACCGGTCGGCGGATCATGAGGTACCGGCTCGATGTCGTCGCACCCAGCGTCGAGGAGGCCGTCCGGCACGCCGGCGGGTGGATGTTCGACCGGGTGATGGCCGGGTGGGATGTCAACGTCCTGCTGGCCAACCCAGCCGATACCCGGCCGCTGACCATCCTCGGTGCCCAGTGCGTCGACTTCGAATCGATGCTCGCCGCCGGCGACGATCAGCCGCATCCGCAAGCTCTGGCGGTGGCCGCCGTCCTCGTCGAGGAGGACCCCCGGGTCCGCGAAGGCGTGCGTCGGGCCCTTGACCACGGCATGACCGAGGTTGCGCTCTGGGGTGAGGCGCACCCCGCCGACCTCGACCGCAACGTGGATGCCGTGGTGCACCGGCTCAGCGCGGCTGCCCGGGTGTTCAAAGCGCAGGCACTGGCCGCGGCCACAGTTGCCGACATCGTGGTGGGGGCGGTCGAGACCTTCCGCAGCGGGGCTATGAGCTGTCCGCCGATCGGCGCCGACCTGGTCCCGGCCGGCTGACGATTACTCCTCGACAGCGATAGCCTGGCGCGGGCACTGCCGCACCGCATCGCGGATCTGCGCCTCGTTGTCGGGAGTCACCTCGTCGGAGAGCACATGCAGGTAGTCCTGGTCGTCGAGCTGAAACACCTCCGGGATGATGCCCATGCAGATCGCATTTGCCTCGCATAGTCCGAAATCCACCACGATCTTCATCGCAACACCTTCACCGGGACGCTGTGCCAACCCGCGACGTTCTGCATGTGTACCCGCTCCAGGCGGTCCCAGTGCACTTCGTAGCGGGGCATGAAATCCAGCAGGCGTTCCAGGGCGATGGCGGTTTCCATCCGGGCCAGGGCGGCACCCAGACAGCTGTGGATGCCGTAACCCAGGCCAAGGTTCTGGGCCTCGGTGCGGTCGCGGTCGATGTCGAACCGGTGCGCGTCGGTGAAGGCGCGCGGATCCCGGTTGGCCGCCGCGCCGATCACGAAGACCGGCTTGCCGGCCGGGATCGTGACACCGTGCAGGGTGACCTCTTTGAGGGAGTAGCGCACGTTGTACTGCACCGGGCCCTCGTAGCGCAGTAACTCCTCCACCGCGGCCGGAATCTTGCTGCGGTCGTCGAGCAACTTCTGCCACTGCTCGGGGAACCGGGCGAAGTTCACGACCGCGTTGCCCAACAGTTTGGTGACGGTCTCGGCGCCGGCGCCGCCCAGAAGCGTTGCGAAGCCGCAGATCTCGATGTCGTCGAGCATGCGCATGCTGCCGTCGTCGTTGGGGATCTCGGCAGCGATGAGCTTGCTGATCATGTCGTCCCGGGGGCTTTCACGCCGCTCCTGCACCAGGCCGTAGTAGTACATTGCCGTCTCTATGTTGGCCTGCATGCCGGCCTCGCCCATCTCCATCTGACCGGGCTCGCGATGCAGCGAAGTGTCGATCCAGATCCGCACCTGCTGGCGGTATTCCTCCGGAACGCCGGCCATCCGGGTGATGACCTCGACCGGGAAGGGTCCGGAGAAGTCCTGGACGACGTCGAAGTTGTCGGAGTCGGCGGCGGACAGGAACCGGTCGATCTGTTCGATGACGGTCTGGCGCTGCGCCTGAATGGTGCGCGGGGTGAACGCCTTGTTCAGCAGGCTGCGCATGTGCCGGTGCTCCGGCGGGTCCATGAAGATGATCGACTTGCTCGGCGCCTCACCGGATTTGACCATCGCCAGGTCGCAGCCATAGGCCGACGAGTACGTCTCGTAATCCTTGAACGCCGCGGCGACGTCCTCGTGGCGGGTGAGGGCATAGAAATCCATCTCCGGGTGGTAATAGACCGGTGCCTCGTCCTGCATGCGCCGGTAGATGTCGAACGGGTTGTTGAAGAACTCTTCGGAAAAGGGGTCGAAGACCAGTTCGGCTTGGGTCATGGCGTGCTCCTCAGCTGCGAGGCGATGGCTCGAGACGTTACGGAATACCGTTTGATCGTAACGCTAACAGCCTGCTCAGCGGGAGAGCTGAATTTGGCTGAATCCGTGCTATTCGGGGTGGGGGAACGCGGCGGTGACGACGCGGTCGAGCAACCCGAGATCACTACCCAGTTCGGCCACCGTCGCGCGAACCACGGCGACGTCCTTGCCGACGAACTCGCCTACCGCAGAGGTGAATCCGGCCGTCGAGCCGACCGCGGCGATCGAACCCAACGCCCGGCTGGTGCCGCTTCCGTGCGGTAGCGCCCGCAACAGGGTGGACTCGTCGACGCCGAGACGGCCGGCCAACCGCACCGCCTCGGCGACGATCCCGATCTGGGCGGCGAACACCGTGTTGTTGACCAGCTTGACCCGCTGCCCGCAGCCGGTCGCGCCGACATGGAGTACCGGGTCGCCATAGCTGGCCAGCACGGGCCGCACCCGCTCGACGGCGTCGTCATCCCCTCCGACGAACAGCGTTACCGTCCCGGCGGCGATGTCGTGCGGTCCGCCGCTGACCGGGGCGTCGATCACGGCGACACCGGCGCTGCGGCCATGTTCGGCCAGCGCTTCGACGGTCCGGGGGCTGCCGGTGGTGTGGACCACCAGCACCGAGTCCGGTCGCATGGCCTCGATCAGGCCGTCATCGAGGCAGATGCGGCGCACCTGCTCATCGGTGAACACGCACACCACGACGGCGTCGGCCTCGGCTGCCAGGGTGGCCAGATCGCTGACCGGCTGCGCACCGGATTCGGCCAGTGCCGACCGCTTCTCGGGGCTGCGGCCGAGCACACGGACGTCGTGACCCGCGCCGATGAGACGGCTCACCATCGGGGCGCCCATCCGGCCGGCACCAACGAACCCGATGTTCACCTTGGGGTGTCCATCAACCTCAACGTGGCGTCGGCGGCGTCGAGGACTGCCCCCGGCTGGGCGCCGGCCTGCTCGGCGATATCGGCGACCAGCCGAACATCTTTCTGCAACAGGGGTCCGGCGAGCTTGCCGAGTTCCCCGAGGTCCCCGCCGCGGCCCGCGACGACATTGAGCGCGAAACTTCCCGCGCTGCCCTTGGAGATGATCTCGGCGAGCTTCTGCGGCGAGACACCGAGTTCCTCGCCGAGCCGCAGCGTGGTGGCCGCGGTCGCCAGATTCGCGGTGAACATCAGATTGTTCAGCAGCTTGGCGACCTGTCCGGCCCCGACGCCGCCCAGGTGAACGATGGGGTCGCCATAGGTGGCGAACACCGGACGCATCCGCTCGACCACCTCGTCCTCGCCGCCGACCATCACCAGCAGAGTGCCTGCCTGGGCAGCGGGTCCACCGCCGCTGACCGGAGCGTCGACCACCGCGACGCCGCGTTGGGCGGCCTGCTGCGCGAGCTTTCGGCAGGTCTCCGGGTGCACGGTGGCGTGCACCGCGATCACGCCACCGGCTGCCAGACCGTCGAGCACGCCGCCGGCCCCGGCGGCCACGGACATCACGTCGTCGTCGCCGACGACGCACAGGCACACCAGATCGCTGTCGGCCGCCAACTCCGCCGGTGAGGCGGCCACGACCGCCGCGGTGTCGGCGAACGGCTCGACCGAGGCGGCACGGCGCGCCCACAATGTGGTTGGGTAGCCCGCCTCCACAATCCGACGCGCCATCGGTGCGCCCTGGCTACCCAACCCGATGAATCCCACTCGCACTAGCCGGCCTCCTTGGTCGCGTCAGCGGTGATGCATTGCTCGAAAAAAGACATGATGCCCGAGTGGTACTGCGGCGCAGACCATCCCAGACTGATGTTGTGGCCGGCGTCGTTCTGCAGGTTGACCACCACGCGCGGCGCCGCGCTGAAGAGTGCGGCGATATCGGCCAGCGACTGCGGTGTCGATTCCCAGACCCGTTCGTATTCGGCGGCGGTGAACCGCACCGCTGAACGTACCTGCGCGGCCAGCACGGGGAAGTCCCGATGTGCCCAATGCTTCGAGATCTCGCCCTCCTGCGGCGGTGACCCGGCCGATCCGACGGCCCGGGGCACGTCGGACGGATAGAGCTCCTCGGGTGCCCAGATGAGTTCGCGCAGGCCCTTCGGGCGGACGGTTTCGGTGGTGTGTCGCAGGATGTCTGCTGCGGCAGGGTAGTGCCGCAGGCCGGTTCCCGCGAGCTCGATACCGAGGAGGTCGCGTCCGCGTTCGTCGACAGCCATCCGCAACGCCAGCTCGCAGCCGTTGGAGTGGGCCACGACGAACATTCCGGCACCGCGGCCTCGCGCACCGAGTATGGCGTCGGCGGCTCGGTAGGCAAGATCCACCCGGCGCTGCGGCTCCCACATCTGGTCCGCGTACGGGCCCGACGCCCCGTAACCCGGGCGATCTATCGCGATGACGGTGAATCCACTTGCCGCGCACAGTCGTAACAGCGACAGCTCGGGATGTCCGGGACAGTCGAAGTACGCGGCCGAGGATGCCCCGCCGTGCAGCGCGACGAGCACCGCACGGGGTGCTGCAGCTTCGGCGAACAACCCCGACATCGGGATCCCGTCGACCGGGACCACGCGGCGCACCGGTGCCGGGAGTTCGGTCACTCCGCGACTCGCATCAGCAGCACGCCGCTGGGGGTTAGTCCACCGCTGCTGGCGACCGCTACCTTGGCATCGGCCACCTGCCGCGGGCCGGCTTCACCGCGCAGCTGGGTGACCGCCTCGTGGATCAGACCCATGCCATGGGTCCGGCCGTGGGACAACTGGCCACCGTGGGTGTTCAGCGGCAGTACTCCGTCGCGGGCGATGTTGGCACCACCGTCGAGGAAGTCCTTGGCCTCACCGATACCGCAGAAGCCGAGTGCTTCGATCCAGGACAGGCAGTTGAAGCTGAATCCGTCGTAGAGTTCGGCGATGTCGACGTCCTCGGGACGCAGCGACGTTCGCGACCACAGGTGCGCGGACTGGCCCAGCACCTGAGGCTCGTGGGTCATCGTGGTCTGGTCCCAGTCTGTGCGTTCCACGATCTGGGTTCCCACCGCCTCGAACAGGACCGGCGGCTTGGGCATGTCGCGAGCCGCCTCGACCGCCGACACGATCACCGCGACCGCACCGTCGCACGGCACGTCGCAGTCGTAGAGCCCGAACGGGGTGGTGATCAGCCGCGCCGAGAGGTAGTCGTCCATGGTCATCGGGTCGCGGTAGATCGCCGTCGGGTTCAGCGCGGCGTTGGCACGCTGGTTCAGTGCGATCCAGCCCAGGGTCTCCCGGGTGGTCCCGTATCGGTCGAAGTGCCGTTGGGCGTTGAGCGCTAGGGTGTGCGCCGCTGAGGTGGCACCGAACGGCATTTGCCAGCTGGTGGTGCGCAGTCCGCCGGGGGGCGCCACCTTGCCCTGTTTGACCAGTTCCTGAAAGGTCGCTTCCCACAACGTCCGGAAACACAGAACGTGGCGGGCCATGCCGGTTGCCACCGCCATCATGGCCGCGATCACCGAGCCGCCCGGCCCGAACGTGTCCATGCCGCCGTTGATCCAGGTGGGTCGCAGCCCCAGCGCGCCCTCGAGCGCCGTCACGCCACCTTCGCCCATCCCCGCGATGTCAAGACCGGGATAGGTGGACAACCCGTCGATGTCGTCGAACGTCAGGCCGGCGTCGGCAACCGCTGCCTCGCAGGCCTCGATGGTCAGTGACAGCGGGTTGACCATCAGGCGGCGTCCGAGCCGAGAGGCACCGATACCTGTGATGGCCGAGCGCTCTTCGAACTTGGCTGTCGTCAGCGGCGGCCGAATGTGGGCCGCGAAATCCTGCGGGGCGATCTCGTCGGCAGGTTGCTCGGCGAGTTGCTTGGGGGCCACCGGCCGGAACAGGGGCAGGTAGACATCGTCGTTCTGTTCGAAGACCACCTCCACGAGCTGGCCGATTTCCAGGTCGTCGGGATCAGCGCCGACGATGTTGGTGGTCAACCGAACTCGCGGGTCCTCCTGGATTGCCACCTGTGCCACCACGTAGGGCGCCGGCAGCCCGGGAATGCTGAATCGGTGATTGACAGTGAAGGCCGACAACACGGCCACCCCGCTGACCGGGCGCGGCTTGAGATCGTGGCTGCGGCAGTACCGGCACACCGGCTGCGGCGGGTGGATGAGCGAGGCGCAGCTTTGACACTCCTGGATACGCAGTGTGCCGTCCGCGCCTGAGGTCCAGAAGAATTCGTTGTCGGTCGTTAGCTGCGGCAGCGGGGCTCGGCTTGCGCCTGCGCTCATTGCGCGAAGCCCCAGCGGGCTTCGAATGCCGGTTCCTCGTCGGTGGTCGGCACCTTCGCGGGCGACTCGCCGTTGAACTCGTCGGGGCTGATCTCGACGATCGCGTGCACCGGACAGTCGAACAGCGCGCGCAGTACGTCACCGCGGTCGGCGTCGGGGACGACGCCGTCGCCGACCAGCGCGGCATAACCCCAGTCGTCCAGCGAGAAGTACTTCGGCGCGTGCTTGGCACAGGTGCCGAAGCCGTCGCACAGGGTGCGGTCCAGCCGGATCCGCATGTTCTGACTCATGATTGACCGATCGCCTCCACCTCGTAGGGCCGCTGGACCCTGAATGCACCGGTCCGGCAGTTGTCGCACTGATTCTCCAGGTGCTCCTCGACAGCCTGGGGAAAGTGCTTGAGCAGGCTCGCCGCCACATTGGCGGCGCCGTCGAGGGTGGCGCAGGCACCGCGTCCGCGCAGCACCACCGACCACCGCTGCAGCCGGGCCACATCCTCGGCCGTGGCGGCGCCGTCACGCAGGGCGCCGGCGACCGCGGCCATCGCCGCCGTTCCGTTGAAACAGGACCCGCACTGGCCGGCGTTCTCGCGGTCGAAGTAACCCAGCACGGCCGCCGCCACCGCCACCGGGCAGTCGTCGGTCAGGATGGCGACTGCACCGCAACCTAGGCCGCAGCCGAGTGCGCGGAACGTTTCGTGATCGAGAGTGGCGTCCAGCACGCTGCGATCCAGCAGCCCGGCGAAGTAGCCGCCCATCAACGCGCCGCGCACGGATTCGGCTGCCACACCGTGTAATTGCAGCAATTCGGTGAACGGAGTGCCGTGCTCGATCTCGTAGAGCGCAGGTGGCCGTCCGGCCCCGGAGACCGTCACCAGGAACGTCCCCGGTGATCCCGTCGTGCCTGCCGAGCGGAATTCGTCGGCGCCGTGCTGCTGCAGATATGGCAGGTTCGCCAGCGTCTCGACATTGCTGACCAAGGTGGGATGGCCGTCGACCCCATGCTGGAACGGCCGCGGCGGTTTGTCGGTCGGTTTGGCCGGTCCGCCGTTGATGACGCGCACGGCGGCGGTCTCCTCGCCAGCCACGTAGCTCGGCGCCACCGTCACCACCGAGATGTCCAGGCCGCCGACGGTGTCGAAGCCGAGCTCGCTCAGTGCAGCGGTGACGCTCTGGGCGGATTCCGGGTCGGAGACGTAGACCACGGCCCGCTGCGCCGCCACCATCCGGGCGGCCAGTCGCACACCGTCGAGCACCAGATGTGGCCGATGGCGCAGCAGCCAGCGGTCTTTCACCGATGCCGGCTCGCCTTCCTCGCCGTTGGCGACGACCACGGTCTGATGTCCGCGCAGATGCGCGGCTCGCACCGTCCGCAGTTTGGTCGCCAGGGGGAATGCGGCGCCGCCGCGGCCGAGCAGACCTGAGCGCTCGACCTCGTCGAGCAGGGCCTCGACATTGTCCAGCAGCCGGTAGCCTCCGGTGGCCTCGTAGGCGCTCTTGCTCTCGACGGCCGCGGGCAGCCTCAGCAGCCGCGGTGTTAGGCCGGGCGCGGTCGCCACGGTCAACGCCGTCGCTGCGTGCGCAGTCGCGTTCATTGCTCACCTCTTCTGATTCGGGCCCCGCGGGCGGGATCGCTAGGCTGTGCCGCATGAGAACGGCTGTTATCCGCGTTGACGTCGATCCCGGCGGTGCACTGACCCCGGAGCAACTTGCCGAGGGTGCGGAGGCGCTGCGGTCGCTGGCCGGCCATGGTGTGACGGCGGTCGACAACAACCTCGCTGCGATGCCGCGGGGACGGCGCGAGGCCGAGCTGTTGATGACCGGCGCCGACCTCGAGCAACTCAAACACGATGCAATCGCGCTGTGCACCAAGGCCTTCGGTGGCACGCCGGTGGTAGGGGTGGTGTCGTTCGTCAGCCGGGGAACCGACGAGGACGCCCTCGGCGTGCTGGCCGGATTCGGTCTCACCGGCGAGATCAGTCGAACCGCGGGGGATGACGGCTACGACGTTATCGGAGTGACGTTGCGCAAGGCCGACATGGCGCGCATTCCGGAAAGCAGAGTGCACACCGCGCTGGAGGCGGCGACCAACTGTGAGGTGCACATCCGCACGGTGTGAACCGGTGCGGGTGGTCATCGGCCGAGGAAGTCCAGAATGGCCGGAGCCGCCTGGACCCAAGTGTCGAACATGTTGAACCGCTTCACCTTCCCCGAAGCACGGTCCTCGCCGGCGCGCTCCCAGGCGTCCTCCGGCCAAGGCGGATCGATCAGCGTCGAGCCCTTGATGAGGCAGTTCACCTCCAGCGAGGTGCGTTTGGGGTGATCCCAGTCGTTCTCGCCGCCACGGATGATCAGGGTGGGGACGGTGATGTCTGCGAACAGATCGTCGTCGACTCCGGGGATCGCCTGACCGGGTTTGGGCACGAACGCGTTGAGCCAGCGCATCATGACGCGCAGGAACTCGTCGGTGTCCATCGCCAGGATCCGGTCCCTGTTGGCCGGGTTCTCGGCGATCCGCTCCTTCCACTCACTCACGTGCAGAAGGCCTTTGATGCCCAGTCCGCGGACGGCCAGGATGCTGGGAACCAGGTAGTAGGAGCCCAGGACAAACGACCCGTAGACCCCGCCGACGATGTTCCAGGTGACCAGCTTGGTGACGATCTCCGGGTAGAGGATGGCCGTCAGGATGGAGTCTCTGGCGCCGCCCGATCCGCCTGCGAGGACGCATGGACCGATGTCCAGTCCGGTGATCAGGGCGTGCAGTGTCTCGGCGCGCATGTGCGATTCGCTCTGGCCGTAGAACTGCAGGTCGGACTTGCCGCAGTTGGGCCGGTCCCACAGCAACACGCGGTAGCCGCCCTTGACCAGTTCATCGGCCAGTGGGCGCAGCCCCTCGATGTCCTTGCTGTATCGGCCACCGGGGGTCAGGGCGATGTATTCACCTGTGTCGCCGAGGATTTCGTAGACGACATTACCGCCGTTGATCTCGAGGACCTGCTCGCCGGCCCGCAGAGCCAGTCCGCCGGGGTTAGGCGAGTTCATGCCGTCACGAGGATGTCGTCGCCGACCACGCGAACGGGATAGGTGCGGATGCTCCACTCCGGCTTGACCGCCGTCGTGCCGGTCGCCAGCTCGAAGCCCCACTGGTGCCAGGGGCAGTAGATGAACTCCATGTCCCGGACCATCACGGCGTCGCCGGGCACATCCTCGTCGACGATGTTGCGCCCACGCGGTCGGCCCGAACACAGCGGGCCGCCCTCGTGCGGGCAGTAGTTGGCAATCGCGTAGAAGGTGCCGTTGACGTTGTAGACGCCGACGCCGTGTCTGCCGATCGGCACCAGCTTGTGGGTACCGGGCGGGATTTCGTCGACGGTGGCCACCACGTGCTCGCGGCCTTGGGCAAGGCGGGGCTGCTTGTCGGGATTCGTCATGTGCTCAGAAGACCCGCATCTGGCCTTCGATGGCCGGCACCGTGTCCGGCAGCTTGTAGGTCTCGATGCCGTTGCGGAACATCACGGCCTCCCTGGCGTGCTCAGGCAGGTGCTTGACCAGCCAGCGCGGATCGTCGTAGGTCCAGTGCGGATAGTCCGAGGAGAACAGCAGGATCTTCTCGCACTCCATCCATTCGAAGGCCCGCAGCAGTTCGGTCTTGTCCTCGGGGTAGTCCAGCGGCTGGGTGGTGAACTTGATGTGTTCCTTGACGTACTCACTGGGCTTGCGCTTGATGTCCATCCAGGACTTTCGGGCCTCGTAGATGGCGTCCATCCGCCACATCAGGGGCAGGATCCAGTTGAATGCGTGCTCCACGAACACGATTCGCAGGGTGGGGTAGCGGTCGAAGACCCCGTCGAAGATCAGGCTCATGACCTGGTTGATCGCGGTGAGCGAGTAGCTGACCATGAAGTCGTGGTTGTAGCTCGGGAGACCCACCGGCGGCATGGGCAGCGTCTCGTAGACACCACGGCCCAGGTGGCAGCTGACGACGATGTCGTTCTTGGTCGCGGCCTGCCAGATCGGGTCGTACTTCGGATCACCCCATGACGGCCGGGGTTCGGCGTGGATCAACACCTGGGACATCCAGGGATGTCCGGCCCACTTCTCGATCTCCGCCGCCGCGCCCTGCGGCTCCTCGATCGCAACGCAGATCGACCCGCGCCAGCGCTCATGCCAGTTGTTCTTGCTGTCCAGCCAGTGCTCGGCCTGCCAGCTGTTGAGTGCGTAGGACAGTGCCGCGGTGGCTTCCGGAAGCCGGCAGGCGCCGTGGGTCGGTTCCAGGACGGCGATGTCGGCACCGGCCTCGATGATCGCCTGTCGGAAAGCCAAATCTGGATCGCTGCAGGCGAACTCGCCGTCTTCAGGGAAGGTGTCCACCCGCATGGCGTAGGCGTGTGCATAGTCGGGCGCGTCGTAGTAGATCAGCTCGCCGACCCGGTGGTTCATGAAGTACTTACTGCGCAGCGGCTCCGGGATGTAGTGCTGGAGCACTCCGCGGCGAGGCACCGGGTGGACGTCGGAGTCGACGCAACGTACGGCGACGCGTTCGGCGGGAGTAACCCGGTCCTGGATGTGGGTCAGAGTCATCGTGGTCTCCTTGCGCCTCTACTGTGCGGCCACGGGGGCCGGGATGTCGATTCCGTACAGTCCGGCGGCATTGCGCCAGCAGACCTTCTCGCGCTGCTCGGCGGTCCACGCGGCGGGCAGCGACAGGGCATCCCCGCAGTGCCAGTGTGGGTAGCTCGAGCCGAACATCAGCATGTCATCTTTGCCGGTGAATGACAGCCACTCGTCGGCATAGTCGGCGTCACCGGGTCCGTCGAGGCTGTTGTGGATGAAATAGGCGTGGCCGGGCAGGTAGTCGCTGGGCATTTTCGGCGCCCACGGCGTCTGCTCCAGATGCGGGCGGCCGAAGCAGTCCATCCGCCAGATGAACGGGGTGACCAGGTCCGCGCCGCCGTCGGCCCAGACGAACTTCAGTTCCGGGAACCGTTCGAACACGCCCTCGGCGATCATGTTGAGCAGGTGATAGACGTAATTGAGCGACATGAAGCCCAGGTACTGCTCAAAGGTGCGGGGGTGTCCGTTGGGTGTGGGCGGGTTCGCGATCCCCTCACCGGTCTCGATGTGTGTGGCCACCGGCAGCCCGGCGGCCACTGCTGCCTCCCAGAGCTCCCAGAACTGGGGCTTGCCGTAGAGCTCGCGCGACTGCAGTGGGATGCCGATCTGTACGACGCGAGGATGATCCTTGTACTTGTCGATCTCGCGCAGTGCCCCGGAGAGGTCGTCGGGGTTGACCCGGATGGTGCCCCGGAACCGCTCGCCGTACTCCGGGTGCTCCAGCCAACGCGACACCATCATCTCGTTGTGGGCGGCCAGAATTGCGGTACCCAGGTGGCGGTCGGGCATGATGCCGCGGCCCATCGGATGCAGCACCGCGACATCCACACCGTGGTCGGTGAACAGATGCTTGGCGACGATCTGCGGATCCGATCCCGGGTATTGGCCGTCAGGGCCGCGGGAGCCCTTGACGTACTCACCGCCGGGAGCGCCGTACCAGTCCATCTCGTAGTCCGGGAAGCCACGGCTCTTGAAGGGTTCGCGCATGACCGTGCGCAACTCAGGGGTCGACCCGAAGAAAATGTGCACGCTTGCGTCGATCAGGGGCGTCGTCGTCCCGTCGCGGTGCTCGATCACCAAACCCGCCTTTCGTGAATGTCAGGCGGCAAGCGGAGCCGGACCAGCTCGCTCGTACCAGACCTCTCCAGTGTAAATCTTTGTTCTTCAGAAGCAAGAATACTGTTCTCGCGATTGAGAGTAGAACGTCGTTACCACTTTGCCTCAATCGACGGTGGGCAGCAAGCAAATCGGCCGGTAGAGTGCGATACCGTCTTGGGAGAACAAGCCGAGCATCTTGTGAGAATTACATTTCCGTAGTGGTGGGCCGGCGCGTCAGGAGGTACGGGGTGTTACTGGAGTTCGATGCTGATCAACGATTGTGGCAGGACACCGTGCGCGATGCGGTCGCCAAGCACTGCCCCGCCTCGCTGATCCGGGGGATCGCTGAGGGCGTTGTGGATCCTGGCGCGCTGTGGGATATCTACGCCGAGGAGGGTTGGACGGAGCTGGCCGATCCGCTCAATGCCGTCGAATTGGCCATCGTGCTCGAGGAACTCGGTCGCGCGACCGATCCGACACCGTTTCTGGCCACCGTCACGCAGTTCGCACCGTTGGCCGGCCAACACTACCTTCCTCGGCAGCCGGCAGCGGCGGCCTATGAGGGAGTGACCTCGCGGCGGGATGCCGACGGCTGGATCCTGACCGGGACCGCCCGGCATGTCCTCGACGGGGACCGGGCGCAGACGCTGGCGGTGGTGACCCACAGCGGGGTGTTTCTGGTGGACGCCGCGGCGACGACGGTTACCCGCAGCCCGGTGTTCGACCCGGTGCTGCATGTCGCCGACGTCAGCTTCCCCAGCGTCCGCGTCACCGACGACGCCCGGATCCACGCCGACACCGAGCGGTCCCACCACGTCGCGTTGATGGGGATCGCGATCACCACGGTCGGGGCGTGCCAGCGTGTCCTCGACCTCGCGTTGAGCCATGTGCGCGACCGCCACCAGTTCGGCGTGCCGATCGGTTCCTTCCAAGCAGTCCAGCACAAAGCCGTCGACATGCACATCGCCATCGAACGGGCCCGCGCGTTGTCGTACTTCGCCGCGCTGACCATCAGCGCGGATGATCCGCGCCGGCGGCTTGCCGCGGCGATGGCCAAGGCCGCGGCGGGAGACTGTCAATCGGTGGTGTTTCGGCACGGCCTGCAACTCTTCGGTGCGATGGGCTTCACGTGGGAGAACGACGTCCAATTCGCGCTCAAGCGTGCGAAGGCCGGCGAGTTGATGTTGGGCGGCGCGGCCGAGCACCGCGCGACGGTCGTACGGGAGTGCGGGGAACTGTAGATGCAGCTGTCATTTGATCCCGAGGTCGAGGCCTTCCGTGCCGAGTTCAGCGCGTTCCTCGACGCCCACCTGCCGACCGAGGCTGAGACCCAGGAGCGGCCCCGGTCGGTCTCGCACATGCCTGCCTGGGCCCGGCGCTGGCAGCGACTGTTGTTCGACAGCGGTTGGCTGTTACCCGGCCAACCGCCGCAGTTCGGCGGCCGCAACGCGACGATCCTGCAGCAGTTCGTGCATCTGGAGGAACTGTGCAGGCGACGGATCTATCACAGCTTCAACCCGCAGGGCGTCAATATCATTGCCGCATCGCTGATCTCGTTCGGTTCGGAGGAGCAGAAGCAGCGCTGGGCGGTGCCGGTGCTCAAAGGGGAGATGACCGCCTCGCTGGGTATGAGCGAGCCGAGTGCCGGATCGGATCTGGCTTCGTTGCGCACCCGCGCGGTGCTCGACGGCGACCACTTCGTCGTCAATGGCCAGAAGGTGTGGACGTCCGGCGCACATGACGCGGATTTCCTGCTGACATTCGTGCGCACCGACCCCGATGCCCCCAAGCACAAGGGGATCAGCGTGCTGGTGGTCCCGACGGACCTGCCCGGTGTCGTCTGCCGGCCGTTCGCATCCATCTGCGGCGTCGATGACCTGGATTTCAACGAGGTGTTCTTCACCGACGTGCGGGTGCCGGCCGACAACCTTGTCGGCCCTCTCAACGGGGGATGGGGCGTGGCCAACGGGTCACTCGGACATGAGCGAACGATGATGTGGCTCGGCTTCGCCGACCGGATCGCGAACATGATCGGTGATTTCGAGCCCACGACACCGTTGGAGAGAGATCAGTACGCGTCGATGATCATGGACTACCACGCGTTGCGGTTGATGGGCTCGGCCGGCCTGGCCAAGGCGGCACGGGGCGAGACGGACGTGGCGTTGGTGTCGGTGCTCAAACTGTTCGGATCCGAGGCCGAGCTGCGGGCGTCCGAGAACGCGCTGATGGCAGCCGGCGCCGACGGCCTCGTCCATCCCGCCACCACCGGTCCTTACGCCCATCTCAACCTCGACCATTATTTCGCCAGCTGGTTCGAACGGCATGCGCGCAGCTTCTCGGGGACGATCGCCGGGGGTACATCGGAAATCCAGCGCAACATCATCGCCCAGCAGGTGCTGGGCCTACCGCGCGGGAAGTAACGCACACCACCGCCGCAATAGGTAACGCTCGGCACTGCGCCGTGCGACAACCAGGATGTCGTTCCGGGGCATCAGCACCGCAGTCAAGTGGCGCGGTCGCTTCGAGTCGTGCTGGCAATGCCGTCGTCCACCCCGATATCGGCAGCCGTGACAATTTGTTTGCTGAGCACATTGCGACACTCGGTTCGCTTTCTCAGCATTTACTTGGAAACTAACCCGCAATCGCGCTGCCTAAACCTTGTCAGCTAATCCGTAATGTATCGGTTACAAACAGGTAGCAACATCGATGGCTAATGCCATGCCCACGACGACCAGTCAAAATGAATCCCCGCCGCGACAGTGGCGACGGGCTCCCTTTGGCCATGCTCGGGGTATGACCTCGGCAATGCGTCGATCGTCAGGTTCCCCCAACTGCTCGAGTCCAAACTAGCCCGGGAAAACACGGGTGATGCTGATGGGCTGAGGGGTCGACCGGCGCGTGACGAAGGCCGAACCGCACCCCCGGAGCTCGGCCATCCGGCGTGTTTCGCTGTGAATCTTCGTAGCAGGTTGGGCGGTGGCCAGCCCGGCTTCGCCGCAGCCAGCGAAGGCGAGACCGCCGCGGGGTGCTCCGGAAGGCGATTGCTGAATGCGGGATTACCCGCAGAATGCCGACGACCGCGGGGGCAGTCGGCGCGCTCCATCGCGTCGACCTCTGGCCTGAGGGGAGCGCCCTGGGCGTGGTCATCAGGGCCTGCAGCCGGGGCGGCGCCCTCCGGGCAGGGTCGCGCGGCAGGAATGGCGCCGTCCAGACGGATCTTTGCTGAATTTGCGGAGTCGCGCGGCGGAAACATCGTCAGTTATTTTCGCGTCAGCAAATTGTGGGCTACTGAAATACGGCCAAAAAATTGACGCGACAGAAAACTGAGAGCAACCCCTTTGCTGCTTAGGTTTTTCTCAGGTAAGTTCGTCGTGTCGGGGCTGTTTTCAGGTGAAGGGAAAGTCATGGACGTTGCTGTTCGGTCATATCTGACCGCGGGGGTGGCAGTATTCGGGGCCAGTGCAATCGCGCTTGCGCCCATTCAGGTCACCCCGCCGGACATTCAAATCGCGAGCGATCGGGCCCTGTCCGCGATGGCCGACGTGTCGCTGTCTACGCTGTCGGAAGTCATCCAAGCCCTCAACGGCGCATGGGGCGGGCTGCAGGGCGGACTCAACGCCATCAACAGCGCGGCCGACACGGCGATCACTCAGCTCGGTGATGCACTCCAGGCCGCGCTCATCGCCGGCATCAACTCGGGCAACACCGCCGTCCAGTCGATCGTGAGCGGGCTGCTCGACAGCGGAAGCGCACTCGCCACCGCCGTCGACAACGCTTTCGCCGCGTTCCCGACTCCCCAGGCATTCATCAGTGCTCTGGTGCAGGCCTTCGGCAATATCGACATCAATCTTGGCCTGGCTTTGCAGGCCGCCCTCAATGTGAGCATCGACGGTGCCGTGGAGCTGGCGAATGCCCTCCTGGCCGGCGGTGCGGCGCTGTCGGCGGCCTTCCAGGCGGCGTTGGCGGCGTTCCCGTCGCCGGCGGCGTTCGTGGCGGCGCTCAATGGTGCTCTGGCGGCGATTAATCCGACGTTGGGTGTGTTGGCCAATGCGTTGACGACGTTCACCGGGCAGTTGGGTGAGACGATCCAGGCGGGGATTGCCGCGGGGCTGACGGGTTTCCAGGCGGTTATCAATGCGCTGTCGAACGGGGCGACTTCGTTGTCGGCGGCGTTCCAGGCGGCGTTGGCGGCGTTCCCGAATCCGGCGGCGTTTATCGATGCGTTGGTGCAGGCGTTTTCCAATATTGATGTGAATCTGGGGCTGGCTTTGCAGGCCGCGCTCAGTGTGGGCGTCGATGGTTTGCAGGGCTTTGTGGATGCGCTGGTCTCGGGTGGGGCTACGTTGGCGGCGGCGTTTAACGCGGCGTTGGCGGCGTTCCCGTCGCCGGCGGCGTTCGTGGCGGCGCTCAATGGTGCTCTGGCGGCGATTAATCCGACGTTGGGTGTGTTGGCCAATGCGTTGACGACGTTCACCGGGCAGTTGGGTGAGACGATCCAGGCGGGGATTGCCGCGGGGCTGACGGGTTTCCAGGCGGTTATCAATGCGCTGTCGAACGGGGCGACTTCGTTGTCGGCGGCGTTCCAGGCGGCGTTGGCGGCGTTCCC